>NZ_CAXBLF010000077.1:0-12382 GCF_963976535.1 uncultured Algibacter sp.
GATTGATAATTAGTTATGTCTATTTTTTTAGAAAATCAGCAAGCCCTAATTAAATGATACCGTAAAGTCATCATTATTCACGATTAATTCAGAAAGACCATTAATTTCCGATAGCTTTTTTGTGATGATATTTGCACAATCACCACATTTTAAGTTTTGAATTTCTAAAATTGTTTTTATTTTTAAAATTAATTCATTCTAAGATCTTCCTTTGCGTCTCTGCGACTTTGCGAGAAAAATTAAAGTGTACTCGGGCAAACAAAATTTGTAGTTGGTAAATCGCCTTGTTTAATAGCAGCAAAACCTCCTGCAACATCAATTAAATTATTAAATCCACGAGCTTTTAAAATTGATACGGCAATAACCGAGCGATAACCTCCCGCGCAATGCACATAATAAGTATTATTTTTATCAATGGCATGCATATTTTCATTTATATAATCTAAGGCAAAATGTTGAATACTGTTACCTTCAAGATACTCCGATTTATATTCGCCATCCTTTCTAACATCTAGTACATTAATAGTTTCATTTTTAAAATGACCAGAAAACTCATCTGCAGAAATAGAATCTATAGTTTCAATCTCTTTTCCGGCACTTATCCATGAAGCCATACCACCTTTTAAATAACCCAGAGTATTATCGTAACCCACACGTGATAATCGAGTTACTGTTTCTTTTTCTTTTCCTTCTGGTGTAACCAACAAAATGGGTTGTTTTAAATCGGTAATTAAAGCACCAACCCAAGGAGCGAATGCACCATGTATGCCAATAAAAATTGAATTAGGAATATGCGCCTTAATAAACTCTTTTTCATGGCGAACATCAAGAACTAGCGCATCCACTTGGTTGGCTAAAGCTTCAAATTCTTCAGGAGATAAGGGGTTGTCCCCTTTTTTTAAAACAGTCTCAAAGGCATCATAACCAGATTTGTTCATCATTGCATTTTTTGCAAAATATTGTGGCGGAGGTGTTATACCATCCAAAACTTCTTTCACAAATTCTTCCTTTGTCATGTCTGCTCTTAAAGCATAATTTGTTTTTTTCTGTTCTCCTAAAATCCCAACAGTTTCTTTGCTTAAGTTTTTCCCGCAAGCAGAACCAGCACCATGAGCTGGATATACAATAACATCATCTGGTAATGACATGATTTTATTGCGTAACGAATCATATAGCATACCAGCTAAATCTTCTTTTGTTAAATCAGATTTTATAGCTAAATCTGGTCTGCCAACATCACCTAAAAATAAAGTGTCTCCAGAAAATATGGCATGATCCTTACCGTTTTCGTCAATTAAAAGAAATGTTGAAGATTCCAGAGTGTGTCCTGGAGTATGCAATACTTTGATAGTGATTTTACCTAGTTTGAATTCCTCATTATCTTTTGCAGAATGAATGTCATAATTAGTTTTGGCGCCAGGTCCAAAAATAATTTTTGCACCTGTTTTTTTTGCTAAATCAACATGACCAGAAACAAAATCAGCATGAAAATGTGTTTCAAAAATATATTTGATTTTTGCATTTTCATTGTTAGCTTTATCAACATATTGCTGTGTTTCTCGTAATGGGTCAATAATAGCAACTTCGCCATCTGATTTTATGTAATAAGCACCTTGAGCTAAACAACCTGTATATATTTGTTCTATTTTCATTGTAAAAATTTTTTTTCATTCCATCGAAGGAGGGAATCTCTTTCAATTACATGTTCAAAATTACGAAACTTATCAATTTAGCTTGTAACTAATATCACATTTAATACTATTTTAACTCTTTGAATATGATGTAAATGGCCATTATTAAGACAAAGAAACCAAAGCTCTTTTTTAATTTTGGACCACTTACAAACTTTGATAAAAATACACCTAATATAATTCCTAAAATTGAAATTAGAGTAAATGTTAAGAGGAATGCCCATTCAATATCTAATGTTTGTACATCGCCCATAAAACCAATTAATGAGTTTATAGTAACAATAATCAATGATGTTCCTACTGCTTTTTTCATGGGGATATTTGCCCAAAGTACTAAGGCAGGAACATATAAAAATCCACCACCCGCACCAATAACACCAGTAATAGTACCAATTATTAAACCTTGAACAAAGGTTTTGTAGTAGGGTTGACTTTTAGAAACTACTTCTTTATCTTTTCCTTTTCTAATCATGGATATAGAGGCTAAAAGCATAATGATTGCAAAAAATATCATGATGCCCATACCTTTGGAAATCTCGAAGTGGCCAAATGAAAATAAGGTTTCAGGAATACCTGGAACCAAATATCGTCTTGATAAATAGACTGCAACAAACGATGGAAATGAAAAGGCTAATCCTGTTTTAAAATCTACTAAACCCTTTTTATGTTTTTGATAGGTACCTACCATAGACGATGTGCCTACAACAAATAGAGAATAAGCGGTTGCAATAACTGGATTATACCCTAAAAGATATACCAAAAGTGGCACCGTAAGTATGGAGCCACCACCACCAATTAGCCCTAAAACTAAGCCAACAATTAGTGCGCCAATATATCCTAAAATTTGGGTTGTATCCATTTAGTGAGGCAATTTGTCTTTTAAAATACCGTAAATAAATGTTCCTAAAATCGCAGCAGCAATCACGATAATCATGCTCCAAACACCAGTGCCTAAAAGAACATACATAGGTCCTGGGCAAGCGCCAATAAGCGCCCAGCCAAATCCGAAAATTATTCCGCCAATTATGTATCTGATTAACCCATCTTCTTTTTTTGGAACAAAAATATCGACGCCTTCAACACTCTTTAAATGTCTTTTTTTTGAAATTTGTACAAAAAGAAGGCCCGATGCTATTGCAGTTCCTATAATACCATACATGTGGAAGGATTGAAACCTAAACATTTCATAAATGCGGTACCATGAAACCGCTTCAGATTTCACTAAAACAATACCGAAAAATATACCTATTAATAAAAATTTTAAAAATTTCATAAGCTTAAAAGATTAGAGGGAAAATAAAATTAGCCATAATTAATCCACCAATAAAAAAGCCTATTACGGCAATTAATGATGGTTTTTGTAAACTACTTAATCCTAAAATGGCATGACCAGATGTACAGCCAGCAGCATAGCGTGTGCCAAAACCTACTAGCAAGCCTCCAACTACCAATAGTATTAGCGCTTTTGGCGAAACCAAAACGTCTAAACCAAATATTTCATTTGGTACTAATGTCATTCCTGGGTTATTGAAACCCATGTTTTGAAGTTCGGTAACTGTTGTTGGGTTTAAATTTGAACCACTACCATTTGATAGAAATTTAACGGCTATAAAACCGCCGATAAGAGAACCTAGTACAACCGTTAAATTCCAGATTTGGTCTTTCCAATTGAACTTAAAAAAATCTGTAAATTTACCTGCACCTACAATAGAACACATCGTTTTAAGGTTTGATGACATGCCAAATGTTTTACCAAAATAGAGTAGGAGTGCCATAACTAAGGCAATAAGTGGGCCTGAAACATACCATGGCCAAGGGTTTAATATATAATGCATACCTGATAATTTAGCGCAAATTTACATTGAAGTTTACTTTTTTAAGTAATAAACGTTACTAAATAATATTTAATAGCTTGCCTAATAGAAATATTTTATGGTTACTACCTAGACTTGGGACTGGTTACTACAGTTTGCAGATTAGTGCGCTAGGGATTGAAGCGGCATCCTTTTTTGTGCTTAACTATAAGTTTGGTTTGAAACTCACTTAAGATATGTGAAAAACACTTGATGAGATACTGAAACAAGTTCAGCACAAAAAAGATATAGCGGAAAGCCCGACCTTTTGGGAGCGCCCAAAAAATTTAAACGACTTCGATTTTATTTCTACCTAGTTTTATTTTGTTTTCATTTTCAAGCTTTTTTAAAAGTCTAGATACTACAACGCGCGAAGTATTCAAATCTTCGGCAATATCTTGATGTTTAATGGATATAGTTTTAGATTCATCAACCATTGCCATATTTTTTAAATATTTGTACAAGCGCTCATCCATTTTCATGAATGCGAGACTGTCAATGGCTTCAAGCATCTCGTCAAAACGTATTTGATAACTTTGTAGTATGAAATTTCGCCAACTAGCGTTGTTATGAAACCATGTTTGCATGTTTTGAACAGGAATCATGACCAGACTAGAATCCTTTTCGGCAACGGCTCTAATTTTACTTTTTGTGGTGCCTAAACAGCAGGTGAGGGACATGGTGCAAGTTTCTCCTGCTTCTAAAAAATAAATGAGCAATTCGTTACCATCGCTGTCTTCTCGTATGATTTTGATATCACCTGTTAGTAAAAGTGGAATAAAATTTAATGACTGATTAATATCAATTATAATGTCATCTTTTTTGAAATTTTTGAATATTCCGTTTTTAGAAATCTCTGTAATTAAATCTTCATCTAAAGTATGAGCAAATTTTTGCTGTAATAGGTCATTATTCATATCCAAAAATAACAATTTAAAATTGAATTAATTTATTGCTTGGATTTTTATAATGCTGCTTAAATTAGATTTTTGGTTTAGAATGATTAATTAACAAGAGGAACAATTTCCGCCTTCTTTCTTTACACCTAGTTTTACTAATATGGTTTCCAACAAACACCATTTTGTAAATGCTGATTGTATTAAATTGACACCAATAAATACGGTAAACCACATCCAGTTTTGGTTAACATAGAAAGTTAGCACGACGCTTAATAATACCATTACTCCAACAATTACTCTAAAATATGTATTTAACATTTTAATTAATTTTTAAGTTTATATAAATTTTTCAATAGGAACCACAGCCGCTTTTAAAGGATTGTTAGTTTCTAATTTTTTATTAAATTCTTTTATTAAAAGGAATAAATTCTCAATGTTATCGTACTCTGTAAAAGAGAAAAACATAATAGATTCATTTCCGCCTTTTTCGGAAGCAAACCAATTTGAAGACATCAATAGAGGATTTCTATTTTTATATCCATCAATTTCAGATTTACTAAAACTTTCGATATTTGCATTTTTGAAGAGTTTTAAAACCTCTTTTTGAAACTCTTCTACTGCTGTTACAATTACTAATTTCATGTTTTTAGTTTTTACAACCTGCAAGGTTTTAAGAATCTTGTAGGTTTGATTATTGCTATTTTACAATTTTCAGGTTTTAACGATAATAGGTTTTATACCTACAAGGTTTTAGAAACCTTGCAGGAAAACGAGACAACAATTTATTTAAAATTTTTCTTTTCAATCATATAATAAACAAGTGGCACAACCAACAATGTTAACACCGTCGAAACAATAGTTCCTCCCATTAAAGAAATTGCTAGCCCTTGGAAAATTGGGTCAAACAGAATGACGAATGCGCCAATTACAACCGTTCCTGCTGTTAGTAAAATAGGCGTTGTACGTACGGCTCCTGCTTCAATTGCTGCCTGTTTTAATGGAATGCCTTCCGCTGTTCGAAGATTAATAAAATCAATCAGTAATACCGAATTTCGAACCATGATTCCTGCTAAAGCAATCATTCCAATAAAAGATGTTGCCGTAAAAAATGCGCCCATAATCCAGTGTCCTAAAATAATTCCGATTAAAGACAATGGTATAGCAACCATCATCACTATTGGTGCTTTAAAGTTTTGAAACCATCCAACAATTAAGATGTATATCAAAATAATGGCTCCTAAAAAGGCTATTCCTAAATCTCTAAATACTTCTAAAGTAATTTGCCATTCACCATCCCATTTCACCGTATAAACATCTTCAAAATCTGGCTGACCTAAATACATTTCGTTAATCTCGTAGCCTTTTGGTAGCGGAATCTCTTTTAGTTTTTCTTCCATTCCAAGAATAGCATAGGCGGGACTTTCTAACTCTCCAGCCATATCTGCCATCACGTAAACCACTCGTTTTTGGTTTTTACGATAAATACTTTTTGCGGCTGTAGTTTGTTTAATATCCACTAAATCTGCAATTGGCACCATGTTGCCTTGTTTCGATGTTACCTTTAATTGTGAAATATCAGAAATAGTTGATTTTTCCTTTTCATCTAAAGCCAATACCAATCCCACTTGGTTAACAGCATCTTCATCATATAAATTTGTAATTGCTCTGTTAGACAATGCCATATTCATGGTGTACGCGATTTGCTGAGGTGTAACGCCATATAACATCGCTTTTTCTTTATTAATCTCGAATTGGTATTCTATTTGATCGTCTTCTACCAGCCAATCGATATCTACAACATCAGCAGTGTTTTTCAATATATTTTGAACACTATTGGCAATTTTAATTTGTTCATTATAATCTGGTCCATAAACTTCAGCAACAATCGTGGACAATACTGGTGGTCCTGGTGGCACTTCTATCAATTTGACATTCGCATTGTATTTTGAAGCAATTTTTTGAATATCTGGACGTAATAATTTAGCGATATCATGACTTTGAGCAGAACGCTCACCTTTATCAATTAAATTCACTTGAATATCTGCCATGTTGCTTCCACCACGTAAATCGTAATGACGAACTAATCCGTTAAAGGTAATTGGTGCAGATGTCCCAATATAATTCTGATAATTCACCACTTCTGGTCTTGTCGATAAATACTGAGCAATTTCTTGTGTTACAACTCCTGTTCTCTCTAAGGTTGTACCTTCAGGCATATCAATGACGACTTGAAATTCATTCTTATTATCAAAAGGCAACATTTTAACTGCAACCGATTTGGTAAAAAACAACACCATTGTTGCCATTAAAAGGACAAAAGTTCCACCTAAAAACAACCAACGTTTGGTTTTGTTTTCTAATAAAGGTCTCTCAAACTTGTTGTAAATCTTATAAATAAACGTGTCTTCAACAGGTTTTTCTGGCTTTGCATCTACCCCTTTCCCGCCTGCTGGACGGGCAGGTTTATCTTTTTCTCTTAAGAAAATATAACCTAAGTAAGGCGTAATAGTTAAGGCAACAAATAATGATAAAATCATAGCAATTGAGGCTCCAATTGGCATTGGTGCCATATATGGTCCCATTAATCCTGAAACAAAGGCCATTGGCAAAACAGACGCAATTACTGTAAACGTTGCTAGAATCGTTGGGTTTCCAACTTCGTTAATAGCATATAATGCGGCTTGTTTAAATGGTAAGCGTTTCATCCTAAAATGCCTATGCATATTTTCGGCAATAATAATAGAGTCATCGACGACAATTCCTGTTACAAATACTAAAGCAAAAAGTGTGATTCGGTTTAATGTGTAATCGAGCATATAGTAACTCAACAAGGTCAAAGCAAATGTAATTGGAACTGATAAAAACACAACCAATCCACCTCGCCAACCCATTGCTAGCATTACTACAATAGTTACTGCAAATATAGAACCAACAAGGTGTAATAATAATTCTGATACTTTTTGAGATGCGGTTTCACCATAATTTCTGGTGATTTCTACATGTACATCATCAGGAATTAAAGTGGCACGTAAATGATTAACTTTATCAATAATAACTTCCGAAATTTTCATGGCATCAGCACCTTTTCGTTTTGCAACAGAAATGGTTACAGCAGGATATTCAGATTTGTAATCTGAAGATTTTATACTTCCTTTTCCAAAACCTAAACTCACATAATTTTGTGGCACTTCTGGGCCATCAATAATAGTTGCCACTTGTTTTAAATATATAGGCTGATTTTGTTGCACACCAACCACCAAATTTTCAACATCTGTGACCGTTTCTAGAAATTTTCCAGTATTCACAAGAAATTCCGTGTCATTTTTATCAAAACTACCAGAGCTTAATTGCGAGTTATTCGCTTTAATCATTTCTGAAACCGATAAGAAATCTAATCCGCTTGCCGCTAATCTATCTTTGTCTAAAACCACACGTAATTGACGGTTTCTACCTCCAATTTTGTGAGTAATAGCTACATCATTTACCTTTTTTATTTCGGCTTCCAGCTCTTGAGCCATTTGGCTTAATTGGTAGTCGTCATAGTTTTCGCTCCACAATGTTAAACCTAACATGGGCACATCATCAATCGCACGCGTTTTCACTAGCGGAAACGTAACGCCTTGCGGCATTTGATCCATGTGTTTGCTAATTTCGTTGTATAATTTTACAAACGAACGCTCAATATCTTCACCAACATAAAACTGCACGATGACCATACCTTGCTCTTTCATCGACGTAGAATACACATATTCCACACCTTTAATATTAGAGATTAGTTGTTCTAATGGCTTTGTTACATGCGACTCTACTTCAGTAGGACTTGCACCTGGATAACCCACAAAAATATCTGCGATAGGCACATCAATTTGAGGTTCTTCTTCACGCGGAATTAAAAACGAGCTGTACACACCAACCACCATAAACACAATCATCAATAACACTGTAAGTTTTGATTGCATAAAGACTTTGGCAATTTTTCCTGCGATACCTTCTTTCATAATAAGCCCCTCTAATTCCCTTAAAATGGGAAAACTGTTACGGGGTATTTTTTAGTTAATACTTTTTTATTTTTGATACCTACAAGGTTTTTGAAACCTTGCAGGATACTGAATACTGCAACTGTTTACTGAATACTTACCTTCGCTCCATTAAAAAGTTTCCCATTAGCAGAAACGATATACGCTTCGTCTGCATTTAAACCAGATAACACTTCCACTTGGTTTCCAAAAGTTTTTCCTAAACGCAACCAACGTAATATGGCTGTATTACTTTGGCTTATAGTATAGATTCCAGATAGTTGTCCGTTAGTTATTAGTGCTTCGGTTGGTATTAAAACCATTGTTGATATTGTTTTTCTTTCCACAGGAAACTGCACTGTTGCAAACATGCCAGATAAAATATTGACATCTGTTTTATCCAAATCTATCTTTACTAAATATTGTCCACCTGTGTTTTTTGCTGATGTACTAATCTCAGTCACTTTTCCTTTCAACGTTTTGTTGATAGATTTTACTAATACATCAACTCTAGTTCCTTTTTTAATTTCAGAAATCTCGGTTTCAGGAACTAATGCCATCACTTCAAAATCTCCTGATGTTTCTAAACTTATTAATGCCATTCCAGGGTTTGCCATATCACCAACTTCTATGTTTCTACTTGTAATTGTTCCGCTAAATGGTGCTGTAATATTGCTGTAAGCAAATTGCGCATTGATTTCGTTTTTCATCTGATTGGCAGCTTCTAAGCGTGCTTTTGCCATTTCAAAATTGGCAGTCATATCATCCATTTCTTTTTGTGACGCACTGTTTTCTGCTAACAAATTTTTATAACGGTTATAATCTTTTTTGGCATTGTTGAAAGCAGCGGTTGCTTCAGTTATTCCTGCATTTACTTGAGCACGTTTTGCTTGTAAATCAGAATTATTTATGGACACTAATAATTGACCTTTACGGACTTTATCGCCAACATTTACGTGTGCTTTAGTTACGTAACCCGCCATTCTGGTACTTAAATCTGCACTATTAGTTGCTTGTATTTTTCCGCTAACACTCAAAAACGGACTGTTGCTATTTGTAGCTACTTGGTTAACTTTTACGCTTATTGCTGGCGAATTGTCTGTAGCTACTTTTTTGTCTCCGCTACCACAACTTGTTATAAATAATAATACGGTTGTTAGAGTTAATAGGTATATGTGTTTTTTCATTTTATTAGTTTTTTTCCTATCCCTAACCCTTTCCGAAGGAAAGGGAACTGTTGTGTTAAGGATTCGTTTTCTTCACTTCGGAAGGGTTAATAATTGTTTTTTTTAACTTTTTTTTATAATACCTACAAGGTTTTAAAAACCTTGCAGGAAAATCATGCTAGTTTATCCGCAAACTTGCTAATTCCCCTTTGGGGTTAGGGGACTAAAAATTGCAAATAAGCTTGTGAATAATTGTATTCAAAAATGGTTTGATAATATTCTAATTGCTTTTGTGCATATTGCGTTTCAGCCATTAGTAAATCTGAGGTTTTTTCTAAACCTTCTTTAAATCTATTTGTTCTAATTCTTAAAGATTCTTCAGATTGTTGTAAAGCCAAACTGGTTAATTTTAGTTTGTTTTCAGCATCTAAAAAAGTACGTTTAGCTTTGTTTAATTCTAAATTACTTTGAGATACATATTGTTTGTATTCTAGCTTCGATTTTTCGAATTCGGCTTTACTTTTTTGCGCTTTCCCAAAACGTTTAGACCCTTGAAAAAGATCCCAACTTAGTTGCGCACCAAATAAATAGCCATTGGCATCTGCTTGAAAAATTTGATCATCATACAACTCATAACTCCCAAATGCGTTTAATCGAGGTAAAAACGCCATTTTATCTGCTTTATTTATGGCTTCGTAAGCATTTGAAGCCAATTGCATAGCTTTGATGTCTGAGCGATTTTCAGAAATCATTTTATCTTCCATTGCAAATGTTGAAATCTTTAGTTCATCTGTTGGTGTATAAACCACATACGTTTCATCATTCATTAAAAAAGAAAGATAGTTTGAAGCATTTTGCACATTACTTCTAGCACTATGTAATTGGTTTTTAACTTCGGTAACTCTTACTTCAACATTCAGTACATCTGCACGTTGTAAGTAGCCTTGTTTAAAGCTGTTATCTGCTAATTTTTTATTGGCATTTGCTGCTTCTAATGCTTTTTCTAAAACATCAACTGCTTTATACGCTAATTGTAATTGCATGTAGGCTTTGTTTACTTCAAATGCTAAGAAATCTTGTGTGCGTTCTGTTTTTAAAGACATCGCTTCCATTTTAGATTTGGCTGCTTTGCGTTGGTACATACCATCTAAATTGATTAATGGTTGCTGAATTTCAAGCTTAGTAGCGTAGTTTTCAATCTGCGAAGGATTATTTAATAACGCTGGACTAAAATCGTTTTGCGTTAAAATTTCTTGATTCAATTTAGAACCAAAAGCCATTAACGGATTTGTAGTTGCAATAGCTGTATGACTTGCTGTAATGTTTGGCAAAAACACCGCGTTTGTTTGTCTGTAATCGGCTCTAGCTTGATTGAATTCTTGTTGAGAAATCTTAATAGACGTGTTTTTTTCTGATACTCTTGCTAAAACTTCTGATTTTGTTATTGGCACCAACTCTTGCGCTTGCAAAGATAAAGTCACAAAAAAGAATATGGTTATGTAAATTGGTGTTTTCATTCGTTAAATTTTTCTGATGCAAAGGTACATATATAACTCACGGAAGTCTGTAACCAATGTTACATAGTATAAAACCCTTATTTTTTAAGATATTAAAATCTATTATTATCTTCAGCTAACCAACAAAAAAAACGGACAACCACATCAGTTTACTTTATAAAGCGGAATAATTAAAAATTTGATTAAATTGAAATAAGATTTGGTAGAGTTTTAATAAAAAATGTATATTTGCACCCACGAAAAAAGGCCTCGTGGCGCAACTGAATAGCGCACTTGATTACGGCTCAAGAGGTTACTGGTTTGAATCCAGTCGAGGTCACAAATAAAAAAGCTTTCAATTTCTTGAAAGCTTTTTTTGATTTATTTACTCAATACACTTAAGCTTATCGATAAAAAACTCTTTATAATCTATAAAATTTATTTCTTTATAGCCTTGAGTTCCATGAAATACTATAGATTTAATGGGTGAATTTTTTAAAATATCTATATGAGCACTAGATAATTTAGCTTTAAAAAGAAATACCTCTCCACATTCAATATCCCATGAGTGATAAAAGTTAATAATACGATTGTTTTCTAAAGTTATTTTTACACTAGATCTTTGGTTGGGAAGGTAAGAAGCACAGCCTAAATCTTCTGATAAATTGAAAAAGACATCTGTTTTTCTACCTTGTTTGTATAATTCAACCGTAAGATTTTTGTTTAGCGTATATGGTTCTGTTCTAATTGTTGTAATGTTATAAAATCTATCATACTCATTGATTTGATAATGACAAGAATCTCTAAACTTGATTCTTTCAAGTAATGCTTCTTTTTTGTTTTCTTCTTTTGAATCAGAAATAGAATTATCTGTTTTTTGAACTATTGCACTACTTTTTCTTAAGGCTTCTAATTTTTTTCTTTCATTTTCTATAATTCTAGCTATGGAATCGTTTTGTCTTTTTAATTCAATTAATTGTTTTGTTCCTTGTTCTCTAACCTTTACAATAGAATCGTATCGTCTTTTTTCAATTAGTTGTTTTCTTTGTTCTTCTTTGGTTTGAAAAATCGTGTTTTTCTTTCTCTTTTCTTCTAATGCTTTTTCTTGGGCTTTGGCTATAACAACAGCGTTTCTTTTTTTCAATTCCTCTAGGGCTTTTTCCCTATCTTCTTTAACTTTAGCTAAGGAGTCATTCTTTTTTCTTTCGACGTCTTTCTTTAGTTGCTCTTTAGCTTTAGTAACAGAGTCGTTTCTTTTTTT
>NZ_CAXBLF010000078.1:0-12259 GCF_963976535.1 uncultured Algibacter sp.
ATACTTGTATCTACCACGTTTTCAGAAAATTGCACGCATGCTGTGGATTTAGGAATAAAATTGGCGAAGCACAATAATGCAGAAATACATTTTTTTCATTTTATTAAAACACCAATAGATTGGTTAAAAATTTCTAAAGCTAAAGAAAGTAATTATCCTGAAACCCTAAAACAAATTGTAGATGCCAATAGTAAATTAAAGGATTATGAATTATTGGCAAAAAAAGAACACTTAAAATGCAGAACCTTTATTGAATTTGATGAAAGTCCAGAAAATATACTGGAACATTCCAACAATTTTCATCACGATTTTATTGTTACTGGAAGTAATGTAGAACTTATTGTTCGTAAAGCCAATGTACCAGTATTAATTGTTAAAGAGGACAAAATATTGTTCCCTTTTAAAAATATTGTGTTCATTTCAAATTTTAAAAATGATGTCAGTGATGCGCTCGATAAAGTGGTTTCATTTGCAACAAAATGTAATGCAAAAATTCATTTATTGCAAATAATTCCTGAAGCTCATTTTAAAAGCAGCACGCCTAGTTTAAATCCTGTTGAGCAACTCTTGCAAAAGTTCCCAAAATTTAAAAATTACACTTTAACGGTTTACAAAGAGGTATCAGTAGAACAAGGAATTAATACTTTTATAGAACAACAACCAGTGGATTTAATTGCAATGGTCACACACGGCAAAACAGGTTTTTTAAGTCAATTCCCTAATGGTGTTACCAATAACCTACCTATAATGACTATAAATATATAAACCATGAGCAACACAATAAACATATTAAAATATTCTGGAGATAGTGTTCCTTTTGATGTTGAAAAACTTATCAACTCATTACGTCGTGCTAAAGCAAATGAAGCGTTAATTCAGCAAATAGTAGAGCAAGTTGAAAGTCAATTATATGACGGAATTACCACCAAAAAAATATACCAAATGGCATTCAAAATGCTAAAAGGCAAATCGCGTGTAAGTGCGTCAAAATACAAACTAAAAAAAGCCTTGATGGAATTAGGACCTACAGGATTCCCTTTTGAAAAATTAGTTGGCAAAATAATGGCTCATGAAGGTTTTGAAACAAATGTTGGAGTAATAGTACAAGGCAATTGTGTACAACACGAAGTAGATGTGATAGCTAAAAAAGACAACAATCATTATATGATTGAATGTAAATACCACAGCGATCAAGGACGGTTTTGCAATGTAAAAATTCCTTTATACATCCATTCAAGATTTTTAGATGTAGAAAAACAATGGGAGCGTCAAAAAGGTCACGAGACAAAACTTCATAAGGGAGGTGTATATACTAATACACGATTTACCACCGATGCCATACAATATGGTAAATGTGTTGGGTTGTTATTAGCAAGTTGGGATTACCCAAGAGGAAACGGTTTAAAGGATAGAATTGATAAGTCTGGTTTACATCCACTAACAGCTTTAACAACCTTAACCAAAGCCGAAAAAACAAAGTTATTGGATAAAGGCATCGTGCTATGTAAAGAGCTTCACGAAAACCCTAGTTTATTGGAAATAATAGGCGTGCCAAAACCAAGACATAAAAACATTCTCGAAGATTCAGAAAAATTATGTAAAGCACATTAATATAAAAAATAGTTAAGTACATGACAAAAATTTATTTTGAGAAATAAACTACTCGCAATTATCTGGATAACAAAGACCTCACAGGTTTTCAAAACCTGTGAGGTCTACGTAACGTAAAAGTCATAACATACTGTATATGTGTAATTTATGGTTTTATTCTAAATTTTTGTCATGTACTAAAAAAAATAGTTAAATAAACATTCGTTAATTCTAAATACAATACAGATGAAAACAGAAGCAATGCAAAACCAGAATAGTATAGATTTAGAGCCATTTTACCAAGCCTTGGAAGATGACCCAAAACTACTTGAAGAAGCCTTTGAAATATTATTAGGCATGGTAAACTTTGAACCTAAATCCATAAAGAAATTAGCGGTTCTTATCAAAGAAGATTCTCGCAATTTATATAATGAAATAGCGGAATTGAACAAATCAAGCCAAGATAAAGGGAACACGTCTTCCTGTTGCAGTGGACACTAAATAAAAATAAACAGATGAAAAATAATAAAATAAACATTCACTTTTTAGGTGCAGCAGGAACAGTAACCGGCTCAAAATATTTAGTGGATACAGGAGATAAAAAAATACTGATAGATTGCGGATTGTTTCAAGGACTAAAAGAACTACGTCTTAAAAACTGGGAATATCCGCCCGTAAAAGTTTCAGAAATTGATATCGTACTGCTTACGCATGGTCACATGGACCACACAGGATACCTACCAAGATTGGTAAAACAAGGGTTTAATGGACCAATCTATGGCACCAATCCCACCTTGGATATCGCAAAAATCATTTTGAACGATAGTGCAAAAATTCAGGAACAAGAAGCAGAACGGGCTAACAAAGAAGGCTATTCTAAACATAGTCCAGCAGAACCACTTTATGATTTAAAAGATGTTGAACATACTATTCCACATTTTAAAAGTATTCCGCAATCACAATGGATTCAGTTGTTTGACGGTATAAAAGCTCGTTTTCAATATAACGGTCATATTTTAGGTGCTACATTCATCGAGTTAGATGTACACGGAAAACGCTTTGTCTTTTCAGGAGATATCGGGAGAACCAATGATTTACTATTGTATCCACCCTTGAAACCAAAAAAAGCCGATGTGTTATTCATAGAATCCACGTATGGTGGAAGGTTTCATCCTGACGAAGTAGAATCCATTCCACAGATTGAAAAATTGGTTAATGACACCATAAATAGAGGTGGTAGTCTATTTATTCCAAGTTTTTCGGTAGAACGCGCTCAATTAATGATGCTCATTTTTTGGAGGCTATTAAAGGAAAATAAAATTCCGAAAGTCCCGATGATCATGGATAGCCCAATGGGAGCTAATGTACTGGATCTGTTCCACAGTACAAGGGATTGGCATAAACTAGAGAAACATGAATGCGACGAGATGTGTTCTTATTTTACGGTTGTGAGCAGCTATCGAGAAACTATGGAATTACGAACTGATAATAAACCAAAAATCGTGATTGCAGGAAGCGGAATGCTCACAGGTGGACGCATGCTCAACTACCTAGAAACACAAGCACAAAACCCGAACAATACGTTGCTTTTTGTTGGTTATCAAGCCGAAGGAACTCGCGGTAGAAAATTATTGGAAGGCGAGAAAGAATTAAAAGTGTATGGAAAATGGGTGCCACTTCATATGGAAGTTGCAGAAATTGAAGGACTCTCGGCACACGCAGATCACAAAGAACTTATAGATTGGATGCGCAAAATTAAAAATAAGCCAGAGCGCATTTTCATTGTTCACGGTGAAAAAGAAAGTGCAGAAGCATTACAAAAGGGTATTAAGGAAACCTATAGTTGGGATGCAGAAATTCCGAAGCTTTATAGTATCGAAAATGTATAATTTTTTAAACTTATAAAAAATGAACACCAAAAAACTAAACACCAACTGGTATGTAATAACTGGTGGTCCAAGCACCGGAAAAACCACAGTAATAAACATGCTGGAAAAAAGAGGTTATAAAACAACCATTGAACATGCAAGACATTATATAGACACTATGCGCATTGGAGGTCAAACCGTTGAAGATATGAGAAACAATAAAAGAAAATTTCAGTTAGGTGTTTTGGATATGCAAATAGAGCAAGAAGCCGCCATCCAGCCCAAAGATTTGGTTTTTTTGGATAGGGCCATACCAGACGCAATGGCATACTATCAATTTCTAATGCTGGACTATGATGAAAAATTACTAAACGCAGTTAAAAACACTTCGTATAAGAAAATTTTCATATTAGACCGATTGCCTTTTACAAAAGACTATGCAAGAACCGAAGATGAAGACGATCAAAAAAAAATACATCAATTAATAATAGATGTTTATACGTCTTTAGGGTTTCCAATTGTTACAGTTCCGGTTTTGCCACCAATAGAACGTGTAGAATTTATTTTAAATAACATATCATAGAAATGAGATTGATTTGAGTGCTAAAATAGCAAAAGAAGTGAAAAAATTAATGCAGCTTATATGAATGTAAACTATTCTATGTTAAACTAGATATAGTGTGATCAATTAAAGTAATGTAAAAATTAAAACAGTGTTACAAAAAAAACAAATTATCTCAAACGTATTAATTATTTTCTTGCTAACCTTTGCGACTATCATTTTCGAGATAAGCTTATCTCGCTTGTTCTCATACCTTCTTAGTTTTCATTTTGTAATTATTATCATAGCTTTTTCTATATTAGGGCTGGGTATTGGGCAAATTACCTACGCCAGGTTTAATAAAAAAATAGACAATTCATCACTTTTCTGGATTGCCGTACCCGCAATCTCAATTTTTTTGAGTTTTTCTCTATTGCTTGTCCTTTCAAAAAGCGGTATTTCATCATTAACTAGTTTTGGGCTACCTGTTTTTATAGTTTTATCTATTATTCCGTTTATTGCAATCGGAATTGTTTATGCCTATATATTTGAAGCAAATAAGCCTTATATTTCTACCTTGTACGGGTTTGACCTTATAGGAGCTGCTGCAGGGGCATTGACTTCGGTTTTTCTACTCAACACATTTAACCTGGTATATGTGGTGGGAATAGTGATATCGCTTCTCCTGCTTGTTTTGGTAATCTATACAATAGCCAATAAAAGGCGTTTCGTAAAGGTAAATACTGTTTTGTTATTAGTTGTTGTTTTATTAATGTGGTTTGGAAAAGACACCTTAAACTTTGATATTCCTACGGGGAAAGACCCTTCTAAAGATATGTCCCGCCTCATGAACAATCCTTCACTACAAAGTAAAATAATAGAAAGCCGTTGGAGTGCTTTCGGTAAAACCGATTTGGTTAAGTTTATGTATCCTGACAATTCAGAGTCAAAAGTAATGTTCATTGATGGGGCTGCAGGAACCGATGTAGTGGATATTGATGAACTGGCAAAAGATAGTATTAAATTAAGAAAGTCACTGAGTGGATTTCCTGCGGTATTTGCCATAAATTTTGTAAAGGAAAACGAAAAAGATTCAATTCTTATAATTGGCCCAGGCGGAGGAATAGATATTGCAGCAGCATACTTTTCAGGTTATAAAAATATAGATGCGGTAGAAGTAAACCCTTCTTTTGTAAACCTGATGAAAAAATATAATCCCGGAACCTTCTTTGATAAAAAGAACATAAAAGTACACGTAAATGAAGGTAGAAACTTTGTAATTAATAACCAGGGGAAATATGACGCCATTATGTTAACGATTCCCGTTACCAAGAGTTCACGTGGTGCCGATTTCTATGGGCTTACCGAAAACTATCTGTTTACAATGGAAGCATTGGCCGACTACCTCGATGGTCTTTCTGAAAATGGAACGCTTTATTTTACGATGCACGCGAGGCAAGAAGTTTATAAAATGCTGGCCAACTATTTAGAAATCCAAAAAAAGATGGGAGTTGACCAAATCGAGGCGCTCAAAAAGATCTATATCTACTCTAATGGAATGAATCCTGTATTGGTTATTAACAAGAAACCTTTTGAAGAAAAAATGATTGAGGAGGTGCACCTCACAGCACATTATTTAGAGTTGGATCAAGACGTGTTCTACTTTCCATATATAAAACAAGAGGGGTTAGATACCATAGTACAAAATGTAAATTATAAATGGTATATGTTGGACAATATCTTGTATGATATTTCTTCTGGTACATATCCGCAAAGTAAACTCTGGGAGACAGCACCAATGAACTTAAAACCAGTAACGGATGATTCTCCCTATTTTTTCAACTATAATAATGGCATACCTGATGCCATGATCATTCCATTATGGCTAGGAATATTTATCGTTGGGTGGTTTTTGGTGAACTGGATGGCAAAGTGGAAAACTATTTCATTTTCCGAAAATACCACTGTAGCACTACGTGAAAAATTTAGTGCTTTGGCCTTAATATCTTTTTTATTGGGATTTTCGTATATCCTTATTCAAGGGTATCTGTTTCAGGTACTCAACTTAAAACTTTCCAATCCCTCACAGTCTTTTTCATTATTACTTTTTACTTTTTTACTTGGTAATGGCATAGGCAGTTTAATGACGAGTAGATTCAAAAGAAATTTTTCCAAAAAAATAATAGGATATACGGCATTAATTATTGTGGCATGTGTTCTTACCGTTTATCTACTGCTGCCTATATGGTATGATCAATTATCAGAATTTTGGATCGCTGTATTTCTACTGTTTCCATCGTTTTTTATAGGAATTCCTTTTCCTTTATTACTAAAAATAGCCGCCTCTTTTAAGGATAAGAAAATTATTTCGTACTTATTGGGGATATCCAGTATTGCCGGAGTAGCTGCTTCAATTTTTACCATTGTTATTTCTATATTATATGGCTATCGCTTCGTGTTCTTATTTGGCTTAATCGGTTATGGTCTATTGATCTTAATTACATACAGATATAAAAAAATTAAAATTCTACAACAATGAAAAAGTGGTCATTATATATTGGAAGTTATTTTGGCATCAAAGTTTTGATCCATTGGACATTTTGGATCATCATTGGATGGATTTTTATGTTGCATTTAAATAAGGGACATGGATGGGAGGCAGGTATAACTGGTGTCTTGTTTATTCTGGCATTGTTTGCCTGCGTGGTATTACATGAATTTGGCCATGCATTAACCGCTAAAAAATACGGCATCCCTACACGTAATATTACGCTTTACCCTATTGGTGGCGTGGCTAGCCTCAATAAAATGCCCGATAAGCCCATCCAGGCACTGGCGGTAGCTTTAGCGGGTCCTGCAGTTAATATAGTTATTGCTGGGGTACTCTATGTATTTCTATCTTCAACTAATCAACTGTTGCCGATTTCAGAAATGAATAACATGAGTGGAGATAATTTCTGGTTCAACCTTATGGTCGCCAATGCAATTTTAGCAATTTTCAATCTAATTCCGGCATTTCCAATGGATGGCGGAAGAGTTCTTCGTGCATTATTAGCATTTAATATGGATAAACTTAAAGCTACAACTATTGCTGCTAGAGTGGGTCAATTTCTAGCAATCGTATTTGTGTTTTTAGGGTTTTTTACAAATTTTTGGCTCGTCTTTATTGGTTTGTTTATATATTTGGGTGCAGGAGCTGAAGCCATACAAGAAAGTTTCAAATCTAAACTTATTGGCTATGTTGTTAAAGATATTCTGATAAAAAAGTTTACGTTGTTGTCACCAACAGAAACTGTGGAAAATGCTTTAAAACAGCTTCAAACTTCTCCAGAAGAAGGTTTTTTGATTGCTGAGAATAAACAAGTTCTCGGAATTCTGACTAGAAAAGAACTAATTACTGAATTATCTGTAAATAAGGATGCTACTTCCGTATTCGAGGTTATGCAAAAAGAGTTTATAAAACTTAACCCTGAAATGCCATTGTATGAAGCTTATCAACAGCTTATAATCAGTAAAACTACTATTGCTCCAGTATTTGAACATCAACAACTTATAGGAGTTATCTATGCAAAGTCCATAAATGAGTTGATTGTCATAAATAATAAAAGACATTGAAATTTTAATTCTAAAAAAGATACAGATGAAGCATCAAAATAAAGATAAAACCTCCCCACCCGACCTTACAAGCCATAGTATAGGAACTGGCCCAATAAGAACGCAACGCCCTGTATATGTAGATTTACTTCCTCCATGTAACCATGCATGCCCAGCGGGCGAAAATATACAGGCATGGCTTGCACTGGCACAGGATAAAAAATTTGAGGAAGCTTGGCAGGTTATCATGCAAGATAACCCGATGCCTGCAATAATGGGGCGCGTTTGTTACCATCCTTGTGAAGATGGCTGTAACCGCACCGCCATAGACAGTCCGGTAAGTATTCATGCCATAGAACGTTTTCTTGGAGATGAAGCCATCCATAAAAATTGGAAGGTAAAGTTTGAAAAAAAACCAGAAGGTAAACGAGTGCTCATCATAGGAGCTGGCCCAAGCGGATTATCTGCGGCATATCATCTTACCAGAATGGGCCATAGCGTTGAGATACATGAAGCTGGGCCTATTGCAGGTGGCATGATGCATTTTGGAATTCCTGCCTACAGGCTTCCACGACATATATTGGACCATGAAATTCAACGCATTACAGCAATGGGAGTCAAAATAGTTCTGAACCATAAAGTTGAAGATGTCTTGTCTGAAAAAAAGACTGGGGGTTTTGATGCTGTATTTATAGCTGTTGGTGCTCATCTTTCAAAAAAAATTGATATTCCAAGTAATGATGCTGTGAAAATTTTTGATGCCATTAGCTTTTTAAAACAGGTAGAACAAGGTGAAAAACCAAAAATAGGTAGAAGAGTTGCTATTTATGGAGGTGGAAATACAGCAATGGATGTGGCACGTACTGCGAAACGAATGGGAGCATCCGAAGCCATGGTCATATACAGGCGCGATAAAGAACACATGTCGGCACATGAATTTGAAGCAGAAGAAGCTTTGGAAGAAGGGGTGAAAATCAATTGGCTCCGTACAATCAAAACAATGGATAAAAATGCATTTAAGGTTGAGATAATGAAACTAGTGGATGGAAAACCAATAC
The DNA here is from genome assembly GCF_963976535.1 of uncultured Algibacter sp. Taxonomy (NCBI): domain Bacteria; kingdom Pseudomonadati; phylum Bacteroidota; class Flavobacteriia; order Flavobacteriales; family Flavobacteriaceae; genus Algibacter; species uncultured Algibacter sp. The sequence continues at coordinate 8,652 of NZ_CAXBLF010000078.1, forward strand.
CCACAGGACAATTTGAAAAGCTTGAAGCAGATACGCTCATATTGGCAGTTGGGCAAGATACAGATACAACATTTTTAAAGTCTATAAAAGGCATCGAATTTAAACAAGATGGAACCGTCATCGTTAATTCTGAAATGATGACCGGTTACGAAGGAATTTTTGCCGGAGGCGATATGATACCCAGTGAACGAAGTGTAACCGTGGCTATCGGCCATGGTAAAAAGGCTGCGCGAAATATCGATGCTTTTTTGAGGAGAACACCATACCTTAGAGCTCCTAAACATCCTATAGTAGGGCCAGAAAAATTACACCTTTGGTATAAAACAAATGCTCCGCAAAAGGAACAGACTTCCCTTGCCGCCCAAAAGCGGATGGAAGGCTTTGATGAAATAAAGGCCGGTTTAAGCGAAGAAGAAGTGCTTTTTGAATCACAACGCTGCCTCTCCTGTGGTAATTGCTTTGAATGCGATGGTTGCTATGCTGCCTGTCCTGAAGAAGCCATAATAAAACTCGGTCCAGGCAAAAGATATGAGTATAACTTTGATCGCTGTACAGGTTGTGCGATATGTTATGAACAATGCCCTTGCCATGCTATAGAAATGATTCCCGAACCTAAGAAAATATAAAACAACAATCATGGAAGATAAAACAAAAATAGCGACCATAGATGGTAATGAAGCAGTTGCCTTTGTGGCATACCGAATTAATGAAGTATGTGGAATCTACCCAATTACACCAGCATCTCCCATGGCCGAACACGCAGATGAGTGGTCGGTTAAAGGCGTGGAAAACATTTGGGGTAATATACCGGATGTTATAGAAATGCAAAGCGAAGGTGGAGCGGCAGGCGTTGTTCATGGCGCGCTTCAAACCGGAGCTTTGGCTACAACTTTTACAGCTTCGCAAGGGTTGATGCTCATGTTGCCCAATATGTACAAAATTGCAGGAGAACTTACTTCAACCGTTTTTCATGTGGCGGCACGTTCACTGGCGGCACAGGCGTTGTCCATTTTTGGCGACCATAGTGATGTCATGGCGGCGAGGACAACCGGTTTTGCCATAATCGCTTCATCTTCAGTTCAGGAAGCTCATGATATGGCGCTCATAAGCCAAACAGTGACCTTAAGATCGAGAGTGCCCATTATGCATTTTTTCGATGGTTTTCGCACGTCCCATGAAGTGAATAAAATCAGACTTCTGTCTGATGAACAAATTAGGGAGATGATAGATGATAAACTTATTTATGCCCATCGGAAACGAAGCTTAAACCCTGATAATCCCTTTATTCGTGGAACTGCCCAAAATCCTGATATTTACTTTCAGGCCAGAGAAACTGTAAATCCATACTATTTAGATCTTCCAAAAATCGTTCAAAACGCTATGGACGATTTTGGAAAACTCACAGGTCGCAATTATAACCTATTTGAATATGTTGGAGATCCACATGCTGAAAGGATCATTGTAATTATGGCTTCCGGATCAGAAGTAACCGGTGAAACCGTGAGACAAATGGTTTTAAATGGCGAAAAAGTAGGAATGATTAAGGTGAAACTATACCGTCCTTTTTCTTTACTACATTTCATAAAAGCACTGCCCTTATCGGTAAAAAAAATAGCCGTACTGGATCGCACAAAAGAACCTGGTGCCATAGGAGAACCCCTCTACCAAGACGTGGTTACCACATTGGCAGAAGCTTACCGCTTGAAAAAGATTACTCATTTTCCAAATATTATAGGAGGGCGTTATGGGTTATCCTCTAAGGAGTTTACCCCTGGCATGGTTAAAGGTGTTTTTGAAGAATTAAAAAAAGCATCGCCTAAGAATGGTTTTACCATCGGTATCATTGATGATGTTACCCATAGTAGTTTAAAATATGACCCTACTTATGATATTATTCCCGAGGGAACCATTAGTGCTGTTTTTTTTGGGTTAGGTTCAGATGGTACTGTTGGCGCCAATAAGAACAGCATTAAAATAATTGGGGAAGGAACAAGTTTATTTGCACAGGGTTATTTTGTATATGACTCCAAAAAGTCAGGTGCCCAAACAGTTTCTCATTTACGCTTTGGTAAAAATCCAATTAGTGCACCCTACCTTATTATGGAAGCTGATTTTATTGCGTGTCATAAATTCAACTTTATCGAAAAAGTGCAAATGCTCCGTTTAGCGAAAAATGGCGCTACCTTTTTATTGAATAGTCCTTATGGGATTGATGAAGTGTGGAATCACCTTCCGTTTCCAATACAAGGGATAATTATAGAAAAGAAACTCAAATTATATATCATAGACGCTTCGGGTGTGGCTCAAGCTGCTGGCTTAGGGGAAAGAATCAACACTATTATGCAAACTTGTTTTTTTGCGCTTTCCGAAGTATTACCTAAAAATGAAGCTATCGATAGAATAAAATTGTCTATTGAAAAAAGTTATCTCAAAAAAGGGAAGGCAGTTGTAGAGATGAATTTCCGAGTAGTTGATGCCGCCTTGAAGAATTTATTTAAAGTTAAGATTCCTTCAAAAGTGACAAGTAAAATTCCTCTTCCTCCTACCGTATCTATTGAAGCACCTGAATTTGTTCAGCAAGTTACAGCCATGATGATGCGTGGCGATGGGGATGAACTGCCAGTAAGTAAATTGCCTATTGACGGCACTTACCCGAGCGCAACTACCCGTTGGGAAAAGCGCAATATATCGGACATGGTGGCGCAATGGGATAAAGATTTATGTATTCAATGTGGTAATTGTAGTTTTGTATGTCCACATAGTGTTATTCGATCTAAATTCTATAACGAGGCCTATCTGGAACCGGCTCCTGCAGAATTTCCCTCTGCTCCTATCAATGCCCGCGGATTTCCTGAAACACGTTATACCTTACAAGTGTACTTGGAAGATTGTACCGGCTGCAACCTCTGTGTGGAAGTATGCCCGGTTACCGACCCTGATGATGAAAACACCAAGGCCATTAACCTGAGGGATAGGGTACCTATCCTAGAAAAGGAAAAGGAAAACATCCGTTTCTATGAAAGCCTTCCTATGAACGATCGTACAAACGTTGATTTTTCTTCAGTACGAGGCACACAATTTCTTGAACCATTATTCGAGTTTTCCAGTGCCTGTGCTGGTTGTGGCGAAACACCCTATATAAAAGTACTTACTCAATTGTTTGGTGATCGACTGATTGTTGCCAATGCTACCGGCTGTTCTTCTATTTATGGAGGCAATCAGCCAACAACTCCTTGGACCGTTAATGAAGAAGGTAGGGGTCCAGCCTGGTCAAATTCACTTTTTGAGGACAATGCAGAATTTGGATTGGGGATGCGCATAACTGCTGATAACCACCTGTCAATGGCTAGAAAGCTGGTGCATTATTCACGCCATGAAATTGGGGAGAAATTGGCGAAAAAACTACTTAATACTGAACAACTATATGAATCTGAAATAAAGGAACAGCGAGAGGCAATATCTAAATTGAAGAAAAAATTAGCCCAAATAGATCAAAATGAAGCTGAAAAGCTACTGTCGGTGGCAGATCATTTGGTCAGAAGAAGTGTGTGGTTGGTTGGTGGAGACGGATGGGCCTACGACATAGGTTCTGGAGGGCTGGATCATGT
>NZ_CAXBLF010000079.1:0-11847 GCF_963976535.1 uncultured Algibacter sp.
GTTCAGTGCAGGTGAACTTTATCGGTTGTTAAACGAAGTTCGACATTTTTTCTGACAAAATCAATAAAAAACCCGTCATTATCAACAGGTTACATTTGTTAATAACTCATATTAAATTCTAAGTTCAGAATTCAAAATTCTGAATTGAATTTTTAACTTTGTTACTTTAAGAAATTCAATGGAACACTTTGTAGTATCAGCTAGAAAATACAGACCCCAAACGTTTAAAGACGTTGTTGGTCAGCAAGCTATTACAAATACATTATTGAATGCTATAGAAAATAATCATTTAGCACAAGCCTTATTATTTACTGGGCCTCGTGGTGTTGGTAAAACAACATGCGCCCGTATTTTGGCGAAAATGATTAATAGTGATGGTACTGAAACCGGCGATGAAGATTTTGCTTTTAATATTTTTGAACTAGATGCTGCTTCTAACAATTCTGTTGATGATATTAGAAGCTTAACTGATCAAGTTCGTATTCCGCCACAAGTTGGAAAATATAAAGTGTATATCATTGACGAAGTACACATGCTCTCACCAGCCGCTTTTAATGCGTTTTTGAAAACTTTAGAAGAGCCACCAAAACATTGTATTTTTATTTTAGCTACAACTGAGAAACATAAAATTATTCCAACTATTTTATCGCGTTGTCAGATTTTTGATTTTAAAAGGATTACGGTTAAAGATGCAAAAACGTATTTGAAATATATAGCTGGAGAACAAGGTATTACTGCTGAAGATGACGCCTTGCATATTATTGCGCAAAAAGCTGACGGCGCCATGCGTGACGCCCTTTCTATTTTTGATAGAGTGGTTAGTTTTTCAGGTAAAAATCTTACTAGACAAGCCGTTACCGAGAATTTAAACGTACTTGATTATGAAACCTATTTTACTAGTACCGACCTTATTTTAGAAAATAAAATCCCTGAATTATTACTACAATTTAACAATACGCTTTCAAAAGGTTTTGATGGGCACCATTTTATTGCTGGATTAGCCTCTCATTTTAGGGATTTACTAGTTAGTAAAACGCCAGAAACTATAGAATTACTTGAAGTTGGAGACCAAACCAAAGCCAAGTATTTAGAACAATCAAAAAAAGCCTCCCAAGAGTTTCTTATGCAAGGTATAAATCTTGCTAACGATTGTGATCTCAAATACAAAACTAGTAAAAATCAGCGCTTACTTGTTGAATTATGCCTTATGCAACTAGCCTCTATCACTCATGATGGAGAAAAAAAAAATAGCAAACATTACATAATTCCAGCATCTTACTTCAGAAAAAAGGGTATTACGCCTATACCAGTTACTATTCCTGAGAAAACTGAAAATGCTATCACTTCCGCGCCCGCCTCGCCGTCAGGCAGGAAAGCGAAAAAAGAAAAACCTGAGCCTTTAGAAAACATTTCAGAAGTTGTTGAGCAATTTCAAGTAAACGAACCTCCAAAAATTGTTTTAAAGCAAGATTCAAAACGAGCATCCGGACTTTCATTATCAAGTATTAGAGCAAAAAAAGAACATCTTATTAAACAAATGGATGTGGTTATTGATGAGGAAAACTTACCAAAAGAGCCATTTACTGAAAAAGAACTCATCAACGTTTGGAATACTTATATTGAAAAGTTAAGGCAAGATGGTAAACATAATCTAGCCTCAATTTTAGCCATAGATACCCCAAAAATAAAAGACAATACTATTCATTTAGAATTTCCAAATGAAACAAATAAAGTTGAGGTGGAACGCCAACAATACGATCTTCTAGCTTATATAAGAAAGACATTAAGTAATTTTGACATCAGTTTATCTATAACCATAAATGACGTTATGGAAAAGAAATATGCGTACACTGCAGCTGATAAATTTGAAAAATTAAAAGAAAAAAATCCTAATATTGACCTTTTAAGAAAAACTTTCGATTTAGATGTTTAGAAAAGATTTTAGACCGCTTTCGCTTATAGAATTAAGAAATAATACTTGGTTACAACTTCATATCAAAATTTGCTTTTAATTTGTATTTAATTACTGAGTACATGACAAAAATTGATAATATATCGGATGTTAATCTGAGCGCAGTCGAAGACATTGGAAATATCGTATTCAAAAGCATTTCGACTGCGCTCAATGTGACACTTTTATATTTTTGTCATATACTAAAATTTAATTATTAAAAATGAAAAACAATATTCTTCTATTATTCATATTAGTGTTTGTTTGTTTAATGAATTGTGATGGCAGAAGTAGAGTTCATCAAACTAATACTCAAGTTTTACCTGAAAATAATCTTTTGAACGCTTTTAATGAACACATTAAATTTGTTCCAGAAACTAAAGTTGAAATTGTTACGGATACCATTTTAAGTAATGGCTTTCAAATAAAAATAATATATAATTCTATTGAAAACAGCTCTGTTTCAAAAACCGTAAAAACTAAAAATAATACAACTTCAAAAATAAATTATAGAAATTTTGAAGCTAAACTTCATATTTTAAAAAATGGTTCAACTATTAATCAATCGGTCATAAATAAAAAACTTTTTGATGCGTTTGAAAACACTTCATTTTGGGAAGCGGCCATAATGCAGCATGTTTGGATAGACTATGAAGCTTCAACAGAACGTGAATTGTATTTAAACACGGCTTTCCACATTCCAAATACTAAAACATATAAAGATTTTGTATTGAAAATAGATGAACGAGGGACCATTCAAATTAAAGAAAATAACCGTTCTGCTAATATTATATAAACCATGTTAGGATTAAAATTACCAACAGACCCGCGTTGGGTAAATATTGTTGAAAAAAATATAGAAGAAATACTAACTGATCATGCCTTTTGTGAGCAAAAAGCAACAAGTACAGCCATTTCGCTTATAGTAAGTTTTCCCGAATATACAGAGCTGGTTCAAGAAATGGTAGCTCTGGTTAAAGAAGAAATAAGCCATTTTAAAATGGTGCATGACAAAATTATAGAACGTGGTTGGACTTTAGGGCGTGATAGGCGTGATGACTATGTTATTCAATTATTAAAGTTTTTCCCTAAAGGTGGTAGTAGAACAACACAACTCGTTCATCGCTTACTATACGCAGCCCTAATAGAAGCTAGAAGTTGTGAGCGTTTTAGACTACTTTCAGAAGCATTAGAAGACAAGGAGTTAGCAGATTTTTATAGAAACCTTATGGTTAGTGAAGCCAACCATTACACCATGTTTTTAGGGTTTGCTAGACAATATGGCGAAAAAAAAGAAGTTGACACCAAATGGCAACAACTTCTTGAATATGAAAGTATTATTATTAGTAATTTAGGCACTAGCGAAGCTATACACGGTTAATATTAGACGAAAGAGAATAGACCGCTTTGCTTTTAGAATAAAGACTTAATTGTACTAACTGAAAACATTATAAATCTCATTGCTAATATTCCTTACATCATAATTTATAAGTGTGTTTTTTTGTTCTAATAAATAATAAAAATAGTAGTGTCCGATTAAAGAATCAAGACCACTTCGCTGTTAGAACCAAGAACAAAGACTTGATTGTAACTAATTGATAAACAGTAATTTTTAAATTCATAACTTTCTAAAAAATAAAATTTTTCAGTAATCGCAAAAAGCAAGCCCCTCTTTTTTATAAGCCCTGAAAACTTAGGGTTCGCAAAGGTTTTCTTTAAGCCAAATATTTTTAGTCGGACAATAATGTAATAAAAACTAGAACTTATAGCCAACCCCTAATTGAATATTTCTGTTTTTTGCAACGATTCCTGATATTTCGTCAAAAACGTTTCTAATACCGTAGTTATATCTAACATCCACAAAAATGGCATAGTTAATTTTATAGTCGGCACCAATAACCGCTGAATATGCAAGGTTTTTCATGCCATCATCAGTTTTGTAAACTTTCAATCCTATTTGTGGACCTAAACCTGCATGGAACTTTTCACTAAATCTAAACCTGAATAAAACTGGCATTTGTATATAATCTAAATTTAAAGGTTCAGCATTAGCGCCTTCAGCAGAAAACTGTATTTCTGGAACTAACGATAAGGTTCTTGATAAACCAATATTTGCTAAGAAACCAATATACATACTGTTTCTATGCTTATTATCCATAGTAGGCGTACCTTCAAAATCTAAATGTGAAATGGTATAACCTGCTCTAACACCATATTTTATTCCGCTAGAAGCTGACCATTTTTCTAGGACTTTTGCAGTATCCTTAGCTTTTTCAGAAGCCTTCAATTCATCCTTATCTTGAGAAAATCCGTAAAATGAAAAACCAAGTAGTACTGTTAATAGTAATAATTTTTTCATCTGTTTGTTGTTATTTAGTTTAATCTATCAGATGTAATTTGCCAAAATATATTTAAGTTGGAAGTAACATAAATCTTGAGGCTTATTTCATTATTAATAGATTTGGGTTATTATTAATAGCAATTATGCAGGTACGAAGATATATTATAAATTTAAAAAATGACAATTATACAAGCTAAAGTGCAGAATTTTACTGTGTATTACTAGAAACTGTATCATAGTAAATACTTTTAATGATACCATCTGCAAGTCCTATTTTTGGTACATAGATGTTTTTAGCACCACTCCATTTCATAGCAGAAAGATAAATTCTCATAGCTGGAATAATAACATCTGCCCTATCTTGATTCAAATCAAGTTCAGTAATACGCTCTTCATAAGAATAGGTTTGAAGCATGTTATAGTATGATGTCATATAAAAATATGTAAGTGGTTTCCCCATAGTTTTTCCAGATATTTTAAAGATTTTATTAATATTTCCACCAGATCCTATAACATCAATTTTATGGTAACCTTTTGAATGACTTCCAATCCACTCTTGTAATTCTAGCCATGTTTCTTTTTTAACTATATCGTTCAACAGCCTAACAGTTCCAATTTTAAACGATCTAGAAGCCACCTGTTTTCCCTGATCGATTACTGTAAATTCTGTACTTCCTCCACCAACATCAACATACAAATATGTTTTATTAGGGTCTATATATTTGTTCAAATCTGTTGCAGCAATAATAGCAGCCTCTTCTTCTCCGCCAATAACATCAATGCTTATTCCTGCTTGCTCTAAAACCAAATCTACTATTTTCTTACCATTTGCAGACTCTCGCATTGCTGATGTAGCGCAAGCTTTATATTTAACAACTTTATGAGATGTCATAAGCAGTTTAAAAGCAAGCATGGTGTCTAGTATACGTTGTGTGTTTTCTTTAGATATTTTATTCTTAATGAAAACATCTGCCCCTAAACGAATTGGCACACGAACAAGAGAGTTTTTTTTAAACTGAACTGGTTTCCCTTTTTGTTCAATGATGTTTGAAATAAGTAGTCTGACCGCATTTGATCCTATATCTATAGCGGCGTATTTTTTTATTGAGAGCATCTTAGTTTTCTAACTTTTTTAAATAATAATCATAAATAGCAAATTGCGATCTTATTTTTTCCTTGTCATCTATTTTATATTCATTTTCTATAGAAGTGTTTAAAAGTCGTGCTTTTACATTGTCACTCCAAGATAAATTAAACCCATCAAGTATTTCTTGTTTAATAGCTTCATCATATATAGGACAACTTACTTCTACTCTATTTTCAATATTTCTGGTCATCCAATCAGCCGATGAAATATACACCTTTTGATTACCATTATTGCCAAAAATATAAATTCGAGAATGTTCTAAAAATTTATCAACAATACTTATGACTTCAATATTTTCACTCATTCCTTTTACACCAGGAATTAAAGAGCAAATACCTCTTACAATCATTTGTATTTTAACGCCAGCTCTACTGGCTTCATACAATTTATCAATCATGTTATAGCTTGAAATACTATTCATTTTTAACCGAATAAAACCTTCTTTTCCAGCTTTAACACTTTCAATTTCATTATCAATTAATCTAAAAACTGAAGATTGTGTATAGTGAGGTGATGTTATGAGATGCTTATATCTATATATTTTGTAATTAATTTGAAAGAAACTAAACATTTTGTTTACGTCTTTTAAAATCTTTTGATTTGAGGTGAAAAGCGTATGATCTGTATAAATTTTTGCCGTAGATTCGTTAAAATTACCTGTGCTTATAAAACCATATCGTTTCATTTTTTCATCTTCTTCTCTCTCAATAACACACATTTTACTATGCACTTTTAAACCTAGAACACCAAAAATTAAGTTTACACCTTCATCTTCCATTTGTTCAGCATAATCAATATTAGCTTGCTCATCAAAACGGGCACGAAGCTCAATTGATACTGTTACGGCTTTGCCATTAATTGCAGCGTTTATAAGAGAACTTGCAATATGAGAAATTTCTGCAAGCCTATAAATAGTGATTTTTATAGTTTTTACTTTTGGATCTAAAGCAGCCTCTCGCAAAAACTTAACGATATATGAAAATGTCTGGTAAGGTGCATATAGTAGGTAATCTTTTTTTGCAATGGCTTCGAATATACTGGCTTCCAAACTAAGTCCTTTTATAGGTAAAGCTTCAATTTTATCATATAACAAATCTGTTCTACCTAAACTGGGAAACTTCATATAGTCTCGTCTATTATGGTAACGTCCTCCTGGTATTATACTATCAGTAGTATCTATGCCCATTTTCGACATTAAATACTCTAAGGTTTCATTATGAATTGTTTTGTCATATACAAAACGAAGCGGTTCACCTATTTGCCTGTCTTTAACACTAGCCGATAATTTATCTATAAAACTTTTGCTTAAATCACTTTCAAAATCTAACTCAGCATCTCGGGTTATTTTGATCATATGGGCTGAAATACTGTTATAATCAAAAATATTGAAGATATCACTTAAACAATAACGCAATAAATCGTCTATCATGATGATATAGTTTTTATCTCCTTGTTTAGGCAATTCTATAAATCTATCTATATTTTTTGGTATTTCAATTAAAGCATATTGCCTTTCATCGTTAGGTATAACTAATCTAACCGCTAAATAAGCTGCACTATCTTTTAAATTAGGAAGAACAACTAAATCATTTAAAATAATAGTTACTAGAGCTGGACTTACATTTTGAATAAAATAACGCTTGATAAAATCGTGCTGAATGCTATCAATTTGAGTCTCATCAATGATATAAATATTTTCATCTTCTAATTTAGACTTGATGCTTTTTAATGTATCTAAACTTTCGCTTTGTTGTTTAATTACCGTTTGAGTAATAATTTCAAGTAGCTCTTTAGCTTTAATTCCTCCTAATTGATTTTTACCTCCTTTTCCTGCCTCAACAATTCTTTTAACAGTGGCATACCTAACCTTAAAAAACTCATCAAGGTTATTTGAGAAAATCCCTAAAAAGCGTAAACGCTCTATTAAAGGTACTGTTTCATCTGAAGATTCTTGTAGTACTCTAGCGTTAAACTGTAACCAACTAATCTCTCTATTTATGTAACTATTATTGTTTGAAACCTCGGGTTTTGTCATTAAAGTTTTATTTAATTTTACTACAAAACAAATATATTGTATTTAAGTAGAATAATACTTTTTTTAAACTTTAAGCTATCATAAAATTTTTATAATTTTCAGAAAACTTTTAATATAATTTAGAGCTTTAAATCTCTTGGGAATAAGGTTATCAAAGTCTTGCCTGGTTTTAATTCGTTCCAATGATCCATATCAAACTCAATTGCCACTAGCCCACTTGTAGGAACATTATCAATATATTTATCGCCATAAGTATTAACAAAAGCTGTTATGGCATAATTGTGGCCAAAAAGCATAAGTGTATAAATCGTATCATCACAAGATTTAATAATTCGTATAAGATCTGTTCCTGAAAAATCGTATAAATCATGATTAAATTTAACGATGTTTTCTTCAATATTTAAATTTGATATAAAAATTTCTGCTGTAGTTTTTGCACGTATCGCATCACTAGATATCACTAAATCTGCTGTTAAACCTTTGCTATTAAAGGATTTAGAAACCAAATTAGCATCTTTCAACCCTCTCCTTTTAAGTGGTCTTTGATGATCTGTCACATCGTGTTCCCACGATGATTTTGCATGTCTTACCAATATTAATTTTTTCAAAATTCTCGATTAAATGCATTTTTTATCGATAAAAAGTTGTTTTATTCGATAAAATTCAATTTATTTGCTTGATTAAAGTATATAAAAATAACATATAATTATAATTTAAATATTAAAAAAATACAAAGCTCACAGAACCAGCTATTTAAAATAAATACGCTCGATGAACCAAAATATAAAATCGACGAACACAATTTGAATGTCGTTTCATCGAAATTATTAGTTTATTAACACGTTTTTTTGATTAAAAAATTACTTATGTCGTTTTTTGTTGCACCTGCTAAATTCTAAAATTATGACCGCAAATCGAACTTTTAATGAAAATACAGCATTTTTTTCAATGCTTCTCCCTCGTAGTATTTCCCTCAAAAATTTATTATTGTTTGTTTTTTTGTTAGTTAACGTACGTGACTAATTCATTTATTTGGTGTCATTTATAACAAAGATTTTAATCAGATTCATAAACTGGTTAACCGTATAAAGAAATAAAAAATTATTATTGATAGAATTATAACTAATTCTAAAATATAAAGTAATAACGAAGGAAAATAACCTACTATGAAAACAATTTTTACACTATTAATATTACTATTTTGTGTTGTATCATCACACAGCCAAAATGATATATCAATTAAGCTTTTAGAAAAACCCTCTAATGCGTTAAGTGATTCTGAACATAATTATTTATTTGAAATAAAAAACAACAGTAATAAGGAGTTTAAAAACTTAAATATTTCTGTTAAAAATGTTTCTTGTTATAATAGTACTAGTAAATCATATAAAGATGAATCTTCTTCAAAGAAATACAAATCAAATTTAGATTCTTTTGTATTAAATAAAGATAAACGATCAGGTCTTAATCAATTGAATTCAAAAGGACAATCTACAATTAACTTTTATGTAAGGCTTTCTACAAATAAGAACACAAGACTTAATTCAGCAAACTGTTTTGAAATTTTTATAAAGAATAATAAAGGTAAAGGCATATTAAGTAATGTCATAACCATAGAACGATTAATTCCAGATCCAAATGATTTTAATTAGTAAACTAATTAATCGCTAAAAAAATAAAAAGGGGCACATGAAAAATTTTACTCTTTTCTCAAATAAAAATAAAGTACTCACTATAATTGTACTTCTTTTAGGCTTGGCTTCTTTTGCGCAAGTTCAAAAAGAATTTAAATCTAGGTGGGATGGCACTGTAAACGGAAACCTTTCTACAATTGGAAATAATATGCTTTCTAGAACGGCTACTGGAGCCTATAATGGAACTAACGGCAATCATGATTATTCTGATAATGTATATGTAGATATTGATGGGTTTTTTGATGGTGATGGAGATTCAGCAGATGATACCTTTAACTCTAGTAGTGCTAATTTTTCTAATCCTGAACCATTAAACAATTGTTTATCAATTAAAAAGGCTTATTTATATTGGGCTGCTGCAGATAAGGAGCCAACATCAGACTTAAATAGTGAAAACCAACCCAATTGGAAATATAATGAAGTTTTACTCATGTTACCAGGAGAAACTACTTATAAAAAATATGGTGGAAAAAAAATTTATAGAGGTCGTGATAGCCATTTTAGTAATGACCCCTATGTATGTGTAAAAGAGATAACCGGTGATGTTAAAAATTTAACATCATTTTATGGTAAATATCAAGTAGCTAATGTTGAGGCAAAAACTGGTAGTCTAAATTCTCATCCAAGTGGTAGAACTGGTACATCAGGAGGTTGGCAAATAGTATTTATTTATGAAAGCCCAGCATTAAATGCTAAAAATATTTCCATTTTTGATGGATATGCCCATGTTACAAGAGACGTCAATAATTTTGACGTTTTAGTTGACGGATTTCAAACAATTCCTTCGGGTCCTGTTAAAACTAAAATGCTTATTGGAGCATTAGAGGGAGATAGAGATTTATCTGGAGACCAGTTACAAGTAAAAAATGCAGCAGGTAATTTTGTTAGTATTTCTACGCCTTCGAGACCAGTAAATAATTTCTTTAACAGCAAAATCACTCAAAACGGAGCCGATTTTGTGGATAGAAACCCGATGAGTTTAAACACTTTAGGATTTGATGCCGGTTCTTTTGATTTAAACAATCCTAATAACGAAATTATTTCAAATAATCAAACAAGCGCCATATTTAGGATGACATCTAATCAAGAAACATATGGGCTTTACCTTTTAGGTATGGCTGTTGATGTTTTTGAACCTTCAATCAACCCTTTAAAGTTAAATTTAGATACAACAAACCTAACGGAAAATCCTGGAGGAATTATTCCTTTTCAATTTAAAATACAAAACACAGGAAATGACAATGTAGAAAATCTTGTAATTTCAACTACATTAGGTGCGCAATTAAATCTTAACACACCTGTTTCATTGCCTAATGGTGTTTCATATACTTATAACACTTCCACTAAGTTTTTAGAATTTAAAGTTGCTAATGGTACATTGAATGTGGGATCGCCAGAATTAATTGTTAATTTTAATTTAGTTGTTGCAAACGAATGTTATTTTTTAACTACAAATTGTGATTTGGCACTAGAATTACAATTTTCAGGAGCCTATAATGGTATTTTAAACCCGAAAACACAAAACACCTTGTCTTCTGAATCCTTGGATGGTTGCGGTATAGGAAATGAATTGCCAACAGTCATTAATATTACGCAACCAGTTGCTAATTGGAGAACAGTTCCAAAGGCTTTGGATAGAACTATTCGATGTAACGATGCAGTCGAGTTAGCTATAGCTCAAAGCCTTGTCCCAGAAATTGATAAGTGTTTATTCACAATTACTAAAACTTCAGGAAGTTTTGTGGCAACCACTTGTGGCAGTGGAACATATACTAATACATGGTCATTTACAGATGCCTGTGGTGTAACAAGTTCTCCGTATATACAGACTATCACTGTTGAAGATACTACAGCTCCTACTGGAACTGCTCCTTCTGATATTACTGGACTACAATGTATATCTAATATACCTGTCGCTGATATTGCTGCAGTTACTGATGAAGCTGATAATTGTGGTGGTGCTGTTGCTGTAACCGTGGCAGACACCAATAATGGTGGACTTGGTACTACTTTAAGTCCATATATCGTTACCAGAACTTATACTCTTACGGATTGCAGTGGTTTAACAACGAATCTTGTACAAAACATTATCGTTATCGATAATACAGATCCTACCATTTCATGTCCTGCCGATGTCGCAGTGGATGTAGATGCAGGCGCATGTTTTGCCACAATAACCTTAACAGATCCAACAACTTCTGATGATTGTGGGATCCTGAGTGTAACCAATGATGCACCGGCAACCTATCCGGTAGGAACAACGACAGTAACTTGGACGGTAACAGATAATAATAACAATACTTCAACCTGTACACAGGATGTCGTGGTAACTGATAATGTCAATCCTTTAATTACTTGTGCTGCTGATGTTACCGTAAATGTTGATGCAGGGGCGTGTTTTGCCACAATAACATTAACAGATCCAACAACTTCTGATGATTGTGGAATCCTGAGTGTAACCAATGATGCACCGGCAACCTATCTGGTAGGAACAACGACAGTAACTTGGACGGTAACTGACAATAATAACAACACCGCAACCTGTACTCAGGATGTCGTGGTAACTGATAATGTCAATCCTTTAATTACTTGTGCTGCTGATGTTACCGTAAATGTTGATGCAGGGGCGTGTTTTGCCACAATAACATTAACAGATCCAACAACTTCTGATGATTGTGG
>NZ_CAXBLF010000080.1:0-11225 GCF_963976535.1 uncultured Algibacter sp.
ATCAAAAATAATTCAAATTATAAAAATCGTCTGTTTCCGTCCAGACACTAATTAGAAACTTCTTTCAATACTTTTTCGAAGTCTTTTTTCATAGCATCTTTGCACTTCTTATCTAAACACTCAATGTTAGATTTTTCTATTGTTTTAGAGAGGGTTGTGTTGTTTTTTGTATACTTTCTACAAGCTCTACAATAAATTAAATGTATGTTGAGTTTTATCATTTCCCAGAATGAGGCTTCTTTGTATTGTGTTTTGTCACAAACATGATTTGCTTCATCGCAAGGAATCATAACCTTCATTTTACTCATAATTAAAACCAATTTTGTTTTAAACAATCAGCCATAGCTGTTCTAGCTCTATGAATGATTACCCACAGATTAGACGCCGTAATATTTAATTCATTACAAATAACTTCAGTCTCATAGCCAAGAATGGTTTTCATTTTAAAAACATCAGCTTGTTTTTGAGGTAATTTCTCCAGACAGTTATGTATGGCTTCTCCAAGTTCGTTGTTCTGTAAAGTGTCTTCAGCCGTTTTATCAAATGGGTCTGCAACACGTTCCTCCAGCCAGTCACCTTCACTTTCAGAGTCGCTGTAATTTATTCTTACTTCAGCTTTTCCTTTTATTGAATTTATCTTTCGGTAATGATCTATAATTTTTCGCTTTAAAATAGAAATGAGCCACGTGCGCTCACTGGCTTCTCCTTTAAAGTTTTTCATAGATTTCAAACCCGCTAAAAAGGTGTCTTGCACTAAATCTTGAGCTTTCTCACGATCACTAACACGCGCGATGGTGTAGTTGAAGAGATAATCAGAATAAAGGTCAATCCATTTATTAGGATCAATTTGATGATTGGGCATTATTGTAGCAAATTTTCTTTGAATTTCAAAAATAAGCTAAAAAATTGAATATTTTAAATTGTTATTTCAACAATCCCGCCCGCTTTAACAAAGCTTCAGGCTTAGGTTCTTGGCCTCTAAAACGTTTGTAAAGTGTCATAGGGTTTTCAGTGCCGCCTTGAGACAGTACATTGTCTTTAAATTTATCAGCCACTTTTTTGTTAAAAATGCCTTCTTGTTTAAAATATTCAAAAGCGTCAGCATCTAAAACTTCTGCCCATTTGTAGCTATAATACCCCGAAGCGTACCCGCCTTGAAATATATGAGAAAATGATGTGCTCATACAGGTTTCTTTCGTTTCAGGATATAATGAGGTATTTTTAAATATTCCATCTTCATAAGTTTTTACGGATTTTATGCTTGTTGGATCCTGACCATGCCAACTCATATCTAATAATCCAAAACTTAATTGGCGTAACGTTTGTATCCCTTCATGAAACGTAGCTGATTCTTTTATTTTTTTAACTAAGGACATCGGAATCACTTCTCCAGTTTCATAGTGTGTTGCAAAAAGTTTCAAGGCCTCTTTTTCGTAACACCAATTTTCTAAAACCTGACTTGGTAACTCTACAAAATCCCAGAACACACTAGTGCCAGATAAACTAGGGTAGGTGGTATTGGCTAACATACCGTGTAAGGCATGTCCAAATTCATGAAACAACGTAGTAACTTCATTAAAAGTTAAAAGTGATGGCTTTGTTTTGGTTGACTTTGTAAAGTTGCAAACAATAGATATATGTGGCCTGCTATTTACTCCGTTTTTGATGTATTGAGGTTTGTATGAGGTCATCCACGCGCCATTACGTTTTCCTGATCTTGGGAAAAAATCGGCATAAAAAATAGAAATAAAATCACCTTTTGAGTCTGTAACTTTATACGTTAAAACATCTTCATGGTATTTATCAATCGTATCAATTTCTTCAAAGTTTAAGTCGAATAACTTATTAGCTACTGTGAATGCACCGTCAATAACATTTTCTAATTTGAAGTATGGTTTTAACAATTCGTCATCAAGACTAAATAGTTTTTGTTTTAATTTTTCAGAATAATATGCACCATCCCATTTTTCTAACCTATTGATATTATCTAAACTTTTCGCAAAGTTTTCAAGGATTTTAAACTCGCGTTTAGCAGCTGGTTTTGCCTTTTCTAGCAATTCATTTGAAAATTTTAGAACTGTTTCGGGCGTTTCTGCCATACGCTCTTCTAAAACAAAATGCGCATGTGTTTTATAACCTATTAAATTAGCACGTTCATGTCTTAGATTCACAATTTGAAGCACATTAGCTTGATTGTCTAATGCATCTCCTTTAAATGCTTTTGCACCGGCAGCTAGTGATAACTTTTTGCGTAACTCGCGATTATCAGCATACGTTATGAATGGGATATAACTAGGATAATCTAAAGTAAATAACCAACCTGTTTTGTCTTTGGATTCTGCTAACTGTTTTGCGGCTTCTTTTGTGCCTTCTGGAAGCCCAGACAAATCAGCTTCATCGGTAATCAGCATTTCAAATTTGTTGGTTTCGGCTAAAACATTTTCACCAAACTTCAATTTTAACGTACTTAAACTCTTGTCAATTTCTCTAAGTTGTGTTTTCTTGTCTTCTGGCAAGTTTGCGCCATTTCTTGAGAAACTTTTATATTTTTTATCTAATAAAGTAGTTTGTTCTGTCGTTAAATTTAATTCAGATTTAGAATTATAAACCGTATTAACACGCTTAAATAAATGGTCGTTTAAGGTAATATCATTACTGAATTCTGACAATAAAGGCGAAACCTCCTGTGCTATTTTTTGAATCTCTTCATTAGTTTCAGCAGAGTTTAAGTTGAAGAAAATACTAGAAATTCTATCGAGTTGTTCTCCAGAAAAGTCTAGGGCTTCAATAGTATTCTCAAATGAAGGTTTTTCAGGGCTATTAACAATAGTATCAATCTCCTTTTTAGCCATTTTTATAGCTTCCTTAAAAGCTGGCAGAAAATCTTCTGTTTGAATTATTCTGAAAGGAGCGGTGTTATATTTAGTATTAAATGAAGTAATTAGTGTTTTTTTTGTCATTTGTTTAAAGAATATGTTAAAAATAAAATATACTATGTATGCATAGTATATTTTTTTATATTTTTGCCAGCAATAATACTAAGAGTGACTAACTCATGAGGATTATTTGTTAATAGCTAAAAAGCCCTCGAATAACTTCGGGGCTTTTTTTATTTTAAATCTTTAGCGGATTCGTTTACTTTAATCTTCAATCCTTCTTTATAAACTAAAATTTTATCTAGCACACATGTGTCACTAGTGCCAATAATTTGAGCGGCTAAAATACCTGCGTTTTTTGCTCCGTTTAATGCAACTGTAGCAACGGGAACACCACCAGGCATTTGCAGAATAGAAAGGACTGAATCCCAGCCATCAATAGAATTGCTGCTTTTTACTGGAACACCAATAACTGGCAGCGGAGATAAAGAAGCAATCATTCCAGGTAAATGAGCCGCTCCACCGGCACCAGCAATAACTACAGAAAATCCTCTGGTGTGCGCATGTTTACCATAATCAAATAATTTTTCAGGGGTGCGATGTGCTGAAACAATATCCACTTCAACTTCTATATCAAAACCTTTTAAGATATCTATGGCATCTTGCATAACTGGTAGGTCGCTTTTGCTACCCATAATGACTCCTACTTTCATAATAAATTCCAATTTTTAAATTCCAAAACCCAAATTTTACTTTTTGGAATTTTGTTTTTGTTATTTGGTGCTCACTGACTTATAACTTTTATACTTTTTTTTACTTCTTCAGCAATACGTCTCGCTTCATTTAAATCTTCATTCACAATGGTTACATGTCCCATTTTTCTAAACGGTCGCGTTTGCTTTTTACCATAAATATGCGGTGTTACACCATCCATATTCATGATGTCTTCAATATTTTGATAAACTACATTTCCTGTATAACCTTCAGCACCAACAAGATTTACCATAACACCACCAACTTTACTGTCTGTTCGTCCTAAAGGTAAATCTAAAATAGCTCTAATATGTTGTTCAAATTGTGAGGTGTAACTGGCTTCGATAGTTTGGTGACCAGAATTATGAGGTCTTGGGGCTACTTCGTTTACTAAAATTTTATCATCATTGGTTTGAAACATTTCTACAGCCAATAACCCAACATGCTTAAATGCTTTGGAAGCTTTTAATGCAACTTCTTCAGCTTTTTTTGCAACTTCTATAGAAATTCTAGCAGGACAAATAACATATTCTACTTGGTTCGCTTCGGGGTGAAATTCCATTTCTACTACTGGATACGTTTTAGTTTCTCCTGATACACGTCGCGCTACAATAACGGCTAATTCATTTTTAAAAGGAATTAAATCTTCAGCAATACATTCACCCTTTGGCAAACCTTCCAAGTCCGATAAATTTCTAACCACTTTTACACCATTTCCATCATATCCAAACTGTGCAGCCTTCCATACAAAGGGGAATTCTAAACCACCATTACCAACAGCATCTTCAATTTCAGATAAATAAGCAAATCGGGTAAAAACAGAGGTAGGAATGTCGTTATCTCTATAAAATAGTTTTTGTTTGGCTTTGTTTTGAATAGTTCTTAGTGTTTTTGAAGCAGGATAAACTTTAATACCTGCTTTTTCAAGCGCTTCTAAAGCATCTACATTAACGTTTTCAATTTCAATAGTTAAAACATCTACGTGTTTCCCAAAATTATAAACCGCATCATAATCCATCAAGTCTCCCAAATGAAATTCATTACTAGCAATTTTACAAGGTGCCTCTTCGCTGGCATCTAAAACCGAGGTAAAGATGTCAAACTTTCTAGTATTATAAAGTAGCATTTTACCTAATTGGCCACCACCAAGAATACCAAGTTTAAAATTTGAAGAAAAGTAATTCATTGAAATGCTTTTAATGAAACCTAAATAACGATACGCAAAAATACACTTAAATCTTAAAATAGTTCCTAAATCGTAAATCAAAAAATGGGTATTACCTAATGAATACTTAATACACCTAGATTTTAGAATTTTTGACTTTCTCTTTTCTCTTTTTTCTGCGTTAAAAATTTAAAAAATATCTATGGCTATGTATAAAATTTATGCCTTGATAAAAGAAAAAATAAATGCGTCAAATTCTCCTAAAACCTAAATGTATTGAGTATATTGATTATCTTTGCATCTTTAAAAATTAGTACTTGTGATAAAGCTACACGATAAATATTTTAAACCCTTTGTTTCTGCCAAGGAAATTGATGATGCTTTACAGCGTTTAGTTGATGAGATAGCTGAAGATGTAGGTGATGAAATCCCTGTATTTATTGGCATCTTAAATGGGTCATTTATGTTAACCAGCGATTTTGTTAAAAAGTATCCAAAAACGTGTGAGGTTACTTTTATAAAATTAGCGTCTTATGAAGGATTGAAGTCTACTGAAGATATTCAGAGATTAATTGGTATAACACAAGATTTAACTGGACGTACAGTAATTATTCTAGAAGATATTATTGATACAGGGAATACGTTACACGAAGTGCACAGGATTTTTAAAAACCAAAATGTAAAATCATTAAAAATTGCTACGCTTTTTTATAAACCTGAAGCATACAAAAAAGACTTTAAACTGCATTATGTTGGTATTGAAATTCCTGATAAATTCATAGTTGGTTACGGCTTAGATTATGATGGGTTAGGACGGAATTTACCAGAAGTATATCAAATAAAAGAAACACAACACATGACAAACTTAGTGCTATTTGGCCCTCCGGGAGCAGGCAAAGGAACACAAGCAGAATTTTTAAAAGAGAAATATAATTTAGTACATATTTCTACAGGTGATGTTTTTAGATATAACATAAAAAACGATACGGCTTTAGGTATGTTGGCAAAGTCTTATATAGAAAAAGGGGGGTTGGTTCCAGACCAACTGACTATTGATATGCTTAGTGTTGAAGTAGAAAAGAATGCAGATGCTAACGGATTTATATTTGATGGTTTCCCACGTACTAATGCGCAAGCTGAAGCTTTAGACAAGTTAATGGATAGCAAAGATTCTCAAATTAATGCTATGATTGCTTTAGAAGTTGATGATGCTATTTTAGTAAAACGTTTACTTGAAAGAGGAAAAACTAGCGGGAGAAAAGACGATGCTGATGAGACTGTAATTAGAAAAAGAATTAAAGTATACTACAACGAAACAGCTATATTAAAAGACTACTACACGGCTCAAGATAAATATTTTGGAGTTGATGGTGTAGGTAGTATTGAAGATATTACAGTACGTTTGAATGCTGTGATCGATAACCTATAAATTCCTGCAAAGGCAGGAATCTCATAATTAAAAACTATAACTTTGAGATTGAAGTTATAGTTTTTGTATTTTATAATTTCAATAAAATTATTTTCGTTTCCGCGGAAAAATTAAAAGTAAGAGTGAGAAAACTTTTAACTCATAACTTTTAACTTGAATCATGACTGAAGATTTGAAATTAAAAGGAGGACCGCCAGTGGCTGTCAGGTATTTTAGTTTAATATTTTCAATAATAATAAATAACTATGACAGAGGGAAATTTTGTAGACTACGTAAAAATGTTTGTGTCGTCCGGAAACGGAGGTAAAGGCTCTGTGCATTTACATCGAGAAAAATACATCACAAAAGGTGGCCCCGATGGAGGAGATGGTGGTCGTGGAGGCCATGTTATTGTTCGTGGAAAATCTAACCTTTGGACACTTCTTCATTTAAAGTTTAGAAAGCACTCAAGAGCTGGACATGGAGCACATGGTAGTAGTGGAAGAAGTTTCGGAGCCGATGGCGAAGATGTTTATGTTGATGTGCCATTAGGTACTGTAATTCGCGATACAGAAACGAATGATATCCTTTTTGAAATTACCGAAGATGGCGAAGAAATAATAGTTGCAGAAGGTGGTAAAGGTGGTTTAGGAAACTGGCACTTTAAAAGTTCAACCAATCAAACACCACGTTACGCACAACCCGGTATTCCCATGGAAGAAAAGTACGTAACCATGGAGTTAAAAGTACTTGCAGATGTTGGTTTGGTAGGCTTCCCTAATGCAGGGAAATCAACTTTATTATCAGTCGTTACTTCAGCAAAACCTAAGATAGCAGATTATGAGTTTACAACGCTAAAGCCAAATTTAGGTATAGTAAAATATCGCGATTTTCAAACCTTTGTGATGGCAGATATTCCTGGAATCATCGAAGGTGCTGCAGAAGGTAAAGGGCTTGGACATTATTTTTTACGTCATATTGAGCGGAACTCTATACTATTGTTTTTAATTCCTGCAGATGCTAAGGACATAAAAAAGCAATATGATATTTTATTAGACGAACTTAGAAGATACAACCCAGAAATGCTTGATAAAGAACGCATCATAGCCATTTCTAAAAGCGATTTGCTTGATGATGAACTTCAGGCAGAAATGAAAATTGAGTTAGATAACGAACTTCCTATTCCTTACTTATTCATTTCATCTGTAGCTCAAAAAGGGATTACAGAGCTTAAAGATTTGTTGTGGAAGATGCTGAATGATTAATTCCTTCTAATTCTTTAATTGTAAAGTCTTTATTTTTTTAGCTTTCTATATTCCAAATAAGAATAAACAACAGGGATTAAAGCCAATAAAACCGTAACCGAAATAAAGAAAACACCATTAAAATCTTTACTAGTCGTAAGGCTTGAAATCACAATAGCTAAACCACCAATAAACCAAATTTCCCCTGCTAGTTTATGTGTGCTTTTCCAAACAGATTCATGCTCTAATGTCCATGGGGTTCTAATTCCAATAAAATAATTCGCCTTTATGGTCTTCATATAATTTCCCAAAAGCATAAACAGTAACCCTATTGCGAGAATGATAAAAGAAGGGTTGGTAATCGATTGTTCTTTTACGCTATAAATAATAAACACTGCCAAAGCCGACATAAACAAAACCATTAAGAATTTTAAATTATCATATTTTTTCCCCATCGCCTGTATTCTTTTCTTAGGATCAATAAATGGGATTACGGTAAACAAAATATAAGTTAATCCAGAGAGCAAAAATGTTAAAAAAATCAATGATGATTTGTTTCCCCAATCATCAATCTCTCCCTTGTAATTCCAATGTATTGGTACCGTTTCGGGCAGCGAATTCCATATATAAGCCAAATAAACAAACGGAATCAAAACAACTATTAGCAACGGTATTTCTCTCTTTATATTCATGATTTTATTTTTTTAAAGTTATAATCCATTGCAGCACATCTTCTAAAATGGTTGTATTAATCGAATAGGTAATAAATTGCCCATTTTTCTCACTCGACACCAAATCTGCACGTTTCAAAATATCTAAATGGTGCGAAATACTCGGTTTCGAAATATTAAAAGCATCTGCAATCTCGCCAGCAGTCCTATCCTTGTCTTTTAATAATTCTAAAATTTGCCTCCGCGTTTCGTCATTTAATGCTTTAAATAAATAATTCATCAATTAGGTATTTAGACAAATATCTAAATAGTATTTGAATTTTACAAATATTTTAGCTATTAATTTTATATTTTGGGCGTTACCACAAGGGTCGGGCTTTACGTTACAAGTCCTCGCTCCGTGCCTCCGCTGTGGGCTTTCCACTACAATCCCTAACGCAACAGCAGAACAAAAAAGCAACATTGGAATAATTTTTGATTAAATTTATATAAAATTAAACCTATGCGATTTCTAAAAGCCACCATTCTAGCCTTACTTATTGTATCATGCGCACCCATTCGTGTTAATTATGATTATGATAAAACCACCAATTTCAATAATTATAAAACCTATCAGTATTATGCAGATATGGAAACAGGTCTAAGCGAGTTGGATACCAAACGCTTATTAAATGCCATAGATGCTAAAATGGAAACAAAAGGATTTAGTATTTCAGAAAATCCAGACTTTTTCATTGATATTAAAAGTACAGAATATCAAGCGCCGCAACGACAATCTATGGGTGTTGGATTAGGAGGTGGCGGACGAAATGTTGGTGGCGGAATTTCCATAGGCTTACCCATTGGTCAAGCCAATGTAAACCGACAAATCACTATTGATTTTGTTGACGAAAATAAAAAACAACTCTTTTGGCAAGCCATAAGCGAATCTAGGTTCAACCCAAAAGGGACCCCAGAAAAAAGAGAAACACGATTAATTGCTATTGTTGAAAAGGTATTGTCTGGGTATCCATCAGAAAAATAAAACGTTTTGTCATTCCTGCCTTTCGTCTGCGCTCAAGATAAACTCTGGCAGGAATCTTTTTAATTTTTAACCAATCGTTTACTGGCAATTAACATATTACCAGAATAGAAATTTGTTAGATAAACCCCTTGGCTTAAATTACTAATATCAACTTGTGTGTTTTCGTAATTAGAAAGACGAGCAGACTTTACTTTTTTTCCATCCAAACTAATAATTTCAACTCTTAAATCAGAATTTGTGTTGCTTTCAAACTTTAAATTCAAAATACTATGAGCCGGATTTGGGTAGAATGAAATATTGAAATTATTTACCTCACTTTCAATATCATCTATTCCGTGCGATGAATAATTTATGGCCCAAGTCACGCTATAAACATGAAAGGTGTCATGATTATCTACTCTTAATAAAGGGGTATTATCATGTACAACGGTAGTTAATGCATTAGCGCCTTCAACCAAATCGGTTTCAAGAACAGAAAGCGCATCAACATTACTTGCAAAAGGTATCGTATTAAGTGTCCATTCACTTTCTAAAGTGTTTGGATTAGGTTTAATCAAATCAAATTGAAAATCCAAAGGAAACGTTGTTGGATTATCAACCGTATTATTGTTAGGGGTATAAGCATCAATTGGAGAAACTAAACTATGTATTTTTTCAACAATTCCTTCTTTGCAAACTGAACAAAAAGGATATCCTAAATAACGCATTTTACAACTTTGGTGTGGTCTATTCCATGTTGCCTCGGTTCCAGAAGTTCCGTAAGGATAAATACCAACACCACTTGTTCCTATCCAATTTTTCCATCTAACGTCATTGGTGTTAATTTCTTGAGTCATATTTATGGCTTCAGCAGCGAGAGCATCTCCAGGATAATATTCATCTTTCAAGTTAAAAAGCGAGTGTCCTATTTCGTGTATTATAATCTCATCACCACTAGTTCCAGTAGATGACGTAGCATAAGGGCCCCCAGATCCTCCGTATTCTAATGAATTAACGATAATAATAGGTTGATCGTATTCAGGTAAATTATCAGCTAAAACATTATAAATAGTGGCAGCATTATAAGTGTAAAGCAATCTATGATAACCTGCTGTATCAAATGACGTGTTAAAATAAGTATCTACAACTGCTATATCAATAACAGGTTCTGTCACGTCAGTTGCTGTTCCAGGATGATCAGTACCACTTTCATTAGATGGTACTTTTATAGCGTAAACATTAAAATATTCAGAATATTCATTAAACGGACTTTGGCTAAATAAACTATTAGAAAAATTTGTAGCGTCTGTAATAAACTTGTCTAGCTCAAGGGCAGTATAGCCATCTCCCATAAATACTAGATTTATACGTTTGTCTATATCACCAGATACTTTTATTGGTTCCACTTCAAATACCTGTGCAGATAAGTATAGGGTGTTACAAGCAATAAGTAAAAAGCATAAAAAAGATTTCATACTAGTTAATTTGGGTTTTGATGAGGGGATCGTTTTCAGCAAAGTTACTAATTGTTATGTATTTAGTATTGCTATTTAGCTGTAACCTTATTGAAAATTGTGTTTTGTCGAGTTTTATAGTTTCTGTTTTAAAGTTTTTGGAGTCATCAACATATTCAATTGTTTTAAAAAGAGGGTTCTTAATAAGAAGTTGATGTAACACCTTAGACTTTTTATCAAATTCAGTAAAAATTAAATCCCCAACAATTCCATTTTCAATAGATTCAAATGGAATAGGCTTTAATTTACCATCTACTATTTTTTTATTTATAAACTGAATAGTCCTTTTTCCGTTTAAAGTCTTTTCAATACTATAATTTAGAAATAGAATTTTTGAAGCGCCTTGAATCTCTGATTGATTTTCTGAAATAGCTTTACTGTTTTTACATCCATAAAAGAAAGAGAAGCAAATCAATAAAAGTAAAGTGAATTTATATGTAGTAAAACATTTCAAAACAATTAAGAAGTAAATTTGGGGTTAACGTTCTGTAAAGTTAAGCATAAAAAAAGAGGTTGTCTGAAAAAGTTAATTTTGGAGTAAATTGCCACATTGAGCATTGGTGAAATGAAAATATTTTTTCATTGAAAGCA
>NZ_CAXBLF010000081.1:0-10988 GCF_963976535.1 uncultured Algibacter sp.
GATTAATTGAGATAAAATTTAGTATTTATCAGGTACAAAAGTTTGATAATTTATTGGTGGGCGCACATAGGCTTTATAGTCTGGTAAATCTGGAAGTTCAATAGGCTTAGCATCCATTTTCTCATAAGGAATCATGCTTAAAACATGGCTAATACAATTTAAACGTGCTTTTTTCTTGTTGTCTGCATTTACAACAAACCAAGGCACTTGTTTGGTATCGGTATGTGCGAACATATTGTCTTTGGCTTTTGAGTATTCTAACCATCTAGCCCGCGATTCTAAATCCATTGGGCTAAATTTCCATCGTTTTAATGGATTGCTTATTCGGTTTTTAAAACGCTTTTCTTGTTCTTCATCGCTTACTGAGAACCAGTATTTCAAAACAATAGTTCCAGATCGTACAAGCATACGCTCGAACTCTGGACAAGATCTTAAAAATTCATTATACTCATCATCCGTACAAAAACCCATCACTTTTTCAACTCCAGCTCTATTGTACCAACTTCTGTCAAAAAGAATAATTTCGCCAGCAGCCGGTAAGTATTGTGCATATCTTTGAAAATACCACTGTGTTTTTTCTCTTTCAGTAGGAACTCCCAACGCCACTACTTTACATACACGCGGATTTAAAGGTTCTGTAAATCGCTTTATCGTACCGCCTTTACCCGAAGCATCTCTGCCTTCAAAAACGATAACCACTTTTAAACCTTGCTTTTTCACCCATTCTTGAAGATGCACTAAGTCGGTGTGCAGTTTTGCTAATTCTTCTTCGTAATTGAATTTGTTGTCTTTTGACATGCTAATTTATTTTGGAAGACACAAGTTACTGAAAAACAAAAAAAGACCAATCGATAGTAGGGTTTTTTGTGTGTTACCAGTATAATTTATAAAGATTCTTATTAATTTTCTGCATTAAAAAACACTTTGTAATAATGCATTTTCTTTTCATCGTCATAACCGCGTTCTAAATATTCACTTGCTGCGTCTGGGGAATCAATATCTAACTTTATTTGTATGTTGGTATCTAGCTTAATATCCGTTTTAATCTTTCGTTTTTCTTTGGTTACAACTGCTTCGGCAACATCAAATTGATTTCTAATCACTAAGTTTTGCTCGCCTTCAAATTCCTTTTTATAATTATCAAATTCTCTTTTGTGCTTGTCTTCTTCAAATAGTTCTTCCTTAAAACGTTCTACATTTACAACTTCATTTTCCTTGAAGAAATCGATAGTTTTGGCTAAAAAGGTATTTTGTTCTTGTGCCCCGTAACTGGTTTTTAGAATTTCTGTTGAAAAGTCTTTACATAATTCAATATACTGTTGTGTATGGCTATTGGCATCATCAGCATACTTTATATTCAAAAAATGATTAATCCAATATTGCGCATCGTAACTATTATTATCAACACTTAAAATAATATGGCCTTCAGTATCACTTTGATTTAAAATTAAACAGCCCTTATCTATTTTTTTAGAGTTGATACCTTTCTGTACTAAAACGTCGTAACTTTTATTCTCCAAATACGTTTGAAAGAAATTCACTTTACTTTCAATTTTAAAAATACCAATGGCATTGGTGGTCATATCTCTAAACTCAATACCTTCAAACATCACAACTAAAACATCGCCTGTTTTTATCTGTACAGAACTAGATTGCTCATATAAATGCGTTACAATATGTTTTGAAATTTCTATGAAACCATCTTCATCATTAAACAATTGTGTGCCATAGCTGTTAATTTCGTTCAAAGAAATATTAGCATGATGATTAAAGCGGTAACTCTGCACGACGCTACCAAAAGGCCTTAATAAAAAGGGTAACATTAAATCGTAACTGGCTTCGTCAAAATCTACAAGTTTTTCTGAAAAGGCATTTTTTGTGTCGTTAAATTTGTTGCCAACTTTATGAATAATGAATTTTGAAATAGAGGCGTTTTTTCTTGAAATCATGTGTGTGTTATTAAGACTGCAATACTATTAAATATACTTGAAATTATACCAAATGAATATTAAAATGATTGATAATAAATTTGAATTATGTTTTCTTTTGGTGAAATAGAAAATATAAGCATAGCCTAAGTTACGGTTCTATTTTATATTGAAACCCGCCTGCCGGCAAGCAGGTATAAAGGAAACAGAAACGGATTTAATCAGTTATTTTAAAATTTCTTTGGTTTTACACAAAAAAAGAGCACCAAAGCATTACACTTTGGCGCTCAAGATTCGAGGACTTGCTTTTGGCTGTTAAAAGCCGTTATTTTTTGAAACTTGTTAGCTCTGAGTATCCCATGAGTTTACCATTTTTGTTATAAGATTCGCTTTTAACAACACCTACACCTTCTGAAATCCATTCTTTAATTTTGAAATTCATTTTCATACCCATTTTCATTTCACTGTCATAGCTTAAAGCAAAACAATCATAAGTTCCTGCTGGTGTAGTTATCGATTCTTTTTTATCTACTTTTCTGTTTAGCATATCTACACTTATGTTCATTTTCATGCCTCCCATATTTATTGCCATATTCATATTGGCATCTTTTAGTGATTGTCCCACGTGTAAGTCATTAGGAAGCTCAACATTAGTTCCTGTAATATCCATTTCCATGTCTTTATATTGTTTAAACATATCTGGATTCATTAAAGATTTAAAATCAATAGAAATGGAATTACCATCACAAATTATTTGATAACTAGTGGTTGTGATTTCCTTTCCTTTGGCATCAGAGATTATTGTTTTTATGGTAGCCACATTATCGTCAATACTTGTAACTTCATAATTAACAACACCATCTTTTTTTCCTTTTTTATTGTAGTTGGTAATTTCAAATTTTACTCCTTCTTCAAATGGATAATAGGCTTTACAAGCGTTTTGGCTTAAAGACGAAGAACTTATAAAAAACACACTGATTAAAACTATAATTTTTGTTTTCATTTCATTTATATTTTTATGAATTCTACACGTCTGTTTTGAGCTTTTCCATTGCTGGTACTATTATCACCAATTGGAACGCTTTCGCCTTTTCCATCAGTTTGAAGTCTTTCTCCAGAAACTTTATAAATATTTACTAAGGCATGCTTTACGGCCGCTGCACGGGTTTTTGAGAGTTGTAAATTTGAATCTTCAGTGCCATCAGCATCTGTATGGCCAATAATATTTAGTTTGATATTCTCATCTTGTATTAAAACTTGAGAAATTTGACGAATGATTCCTAAGGATTGAGGTTGAATGTTTGCAGACCCCGAATCGAATAAAATACCATTGGTAGATATTTTTCCTTTGTTTAATAGTTCTCGTCTTAAATCAACACCACCTTGGGCAACTTTTAAATTGCTTATATAAACGTGTTCTTTACCATCTTTAAAATTGTTTATGTGAAACTTGAGGTATTTAAGCAGGTCTAATGCTTCAATAAATCGAGGGATATCTACATACTTCTGTTCGTTTATCCATAATCTGAAACGTTTTTTAGTTACTGAAATAGAAACGTGGGGTTTATTAAGTACGGCTTTTCTAATGTCTGCTTTAATATCTGTATTTATATCACCGCCACCTCCGTTAAAGTAGTTTTTAGCTCTAAGTGAAAAAGCACCATATTGGCCAACAGGTATAGAAACGAATGCATAATGATTGGAGCCGTCATTAAATTTATTATTATCGCTTAAAATAACATGAAATCTTGCCGTTGATGAGGTTTTTTTATCCATCCCTTTGGTAAGTATATCGAACTCTATGGTGTAATCTTCAGGAAGGTTTTTTACATCGGGGATAAAATATACGCCGTAACCAGACTTGAGTTCAAACCAGTTGCCGCTATCACCAATTTTAACCACTTCGCCCGAAGCGTTGGTATTCCACTTGCTTGGAAAATCTCCAACAAAATCTTGTGAGAAATCGTCAAAAAATAATAATTTATCACCTGGAACATAATCAAACTTGCTATAAATTTCTAAATTGTCTGAAACGTTAGAATCTTCTTCTACTTCTTCAGAGTTTTCAGTTTCACTTGTTGAATTAGTATCGTTTTTAGAATTACCATCATTTGTTGAGGGGTCTTCAGGGTCACCCTCAGATTGTTCTTCTTTATCACGCTTTCTTTGACCTAACAATAATTTTTTAGCAGTTTTAATACTGTAATTAAGCGCTTTTTTTGCCTTATTCATTTGCAAGGTGGCTTTCCCCTGTTTTAAAACACTTATGCCATCCAAATCATCTATAATGTTAGGAGCGCTTTCACTCAACCCTTCCAAATCATCAAGTGCATCTTCTAAAACATCAATATCTTCATCTTCTAATGGACTTCCTGCTTCTGCATAGCCATCATATTTATAAACTTTATCATAAATATCAAAAGATTCAGATACAAAAGTGTCTACGCTAGAAACACCAACTTTACTTTTAGGGCGTTTTAATTGTTTGGTTTGTGCCTCAATGTTAGGACTGATAAATACAAAAGCCATCCAAAAGATTAGGATGCTTATCGCATTTTTGGGTAATTTCATTTGTAATTAATTGATTAATAGCTGGCTTAAAGATAAAGATTAGTTTTTTATCGACAAAAATGTATTGTTAAATTTCTATTTATTTTATTAACTTTTTTTTTGGCAATAAGAATACCAAATAACTAATTAATCTGATACAAAATTATAGCGTTATTTTCTCCTTTAGTTACAAACTCTAAATTTCTGTCTGTATCAATATTGTCAAGTTCTATTGACGAGTTTCCATAAACAGGGAAATTTGGAAGTAATTTAGACTGACTATCATATAAATAAATTTTATGTGATTGTAAATCTGTTATAGAAACGTAAATTTTGTTATCAATGTAGAAAAGCTTTGGGATGGAGTAATCACCAAAGTCTAACTCTGTAGTTTTATTTTTTATATAGAGTTTGTTTTCACTTTGTGCAACTAAGGTTTTACTAGTTGTTTCAATATGATGATTTTCAGAAAGGTTTAAGTTTCTAGAAGAAACATTTCCTTTTGCATCAACTGAAATTAAATTACCAGAAGCCGTAGTCGTTGTAAATGTATTGTTAAATAAGAAAACGGGTTGGTTTGAATAAGAAAAAGATTGTTTTGGTTTAACTCTTGTTTTACCTAATCTATCTAAGATATATAGTTTGTTTTTAGTTTTTATCGTGATGTAATCTTTACTGCCAATTCTAATATGTTTGGGCTGAGAGATAATGTTGTTATTAGCCGATTTAAAAGTAAAGCCCTTTACTGCTTTTCCTTTTACATCGTACATTAAAACGTTTTTGCCTTGTGTGACTAAAAGGCGATATTTTTTCCGTTTATCATAATCAAAAATAGCAAGTGGTTGTGTGATTTCATCGTTAAAATTTAAAGTAAACGGTTTTACGTCTTTCCCATTTCGGTCTAAAACGTAAACTTTGTTTGGTGTTGCAAAAGCTAATTGTAATCGTCCGTTTTTATAAATATCAATTTGTTCTATTTTACCTAAAATTGAGCCTTGTAATTGTTTTTTCCAAAGAATCTTTCCTTTGTTAGAAATTAAATATAAGTTGTTATTTACATCTTGAACAACAATTTCTTTCTGTTTTGTGATATGGTTTTTAACAAATTGCGGCGAGTTTAAAAGTGCTTTATCAAGTTTAATATTTAATTCTTCTGAAACCGAATTTAAAGAGGCTCTTGTTTTATTCTTTTTAATAACACCATTAATATGTGCGAAATTGTTATCATAAATAAATTGAATGGCAGAAGTGTTGTAATTGTTTAGTTTGAAGTTCGTATTCGCATCAATATTTTTATTTAAAATAGCTTTTAGTGTTGAAGCATTTGTAACCTGAAGTAATGATGAAGCATCACTAAGTTTTTCCTTCACATCTTTAAAATATAATTTGTTGCCTAATGTTGTTTTATTTTGATAGTTGGCAATAATGTTTTGAAGCATTTCAGTTTGATCAGCAAACACAAAAAAGTTATCTAAAACACAATAAACATTAGCATTATTGTCACTTATCAGCGGCATAAATGTTTTGGCAAATAAAACAGGTTGGCTAAAATTATAAATATTAATTTCTCTGTATGAATTTGCAATAGTTTGTTCACTTAAAAGCGCATCATTAGTAGCGATAACATCAGTTGAATTTAAAACTACGGCGCGTTTTTCATCTTCATAAATAACACCAACTTCAAGAACATCATCAAAAAGTGTCGTGCTATTTACAAAAGAATCCTTCTTATTGAATCTTAATAAGTTCGTTTTTAAAATTTCAATATCATCAAATGTAAAACTCATAAATCCATCGCTATTTGATGGCGTGATATTTTGAATTTGATTGACTTGGGGAGTCGTGTTTTTAAAAATATTTATAAGACTTTCAGTAGAATCTGTAGCTTTTGTAATACCATTAAAATAGGTATCGTTTTGATTCAATTCAACATCAATAGCGACGTATTCAGCAAATATGTTAAGTGAAAGTGAATCTTCTACAAAAAAGGACGACACAAAATTAGTCTTAGGTTTTAATATCATCGAAAATGTTTTGTCATTGCCAGATGTGTTATATATTTTCTCAAGTTCAACATCGTCATTAAAACTATAAAAAGCATCATCCATAATAGTTTTTGATGAAGAAACAAAAAAAGTACTGTCAATTATGGCGCTATAAAAAGTGCTATTATTTATTGTAGATTTTATAATGGAATTGTTTTTATAAGAAAGCACTTCTTCTTTATAATTTGGTAATGAATCTGTTACAAATAAGTTTTTAGTAATCTTAGTTGCAAGTGCATATTGAAGACTATCATTCTCATCTTGAGAAAAGTAAATTAATACATCATTGGATGGATTTAAGTTTGATAGAGGTTCTAGTTTCTTTTCTAGATTCTGGTATGTAGTTGATTTCGAAATTCTTTGTAAAAAATCACTGTTGTCAATGCTGCTATTTAAACTTTCTAGATTAGAAGTTTTAATAATTATGGTGGTGTTTTTAGGAACGAAATTTAAAAGATTAGAACGGTTTGTTTTAGATTTTGAACAACCAAAAGTAAATATAAGTAGGAGGGAGAAACAAAATAATCTCATGGATTGAATTAATTTTTACAAATATAAAAACTTAGAGGTTGTATTGAGATATGGAATTAGAATTTTTATAGGTCATTTTTGATGTGTTATGAGATAAAATTTTCAAGCATAGCCTTTACCACGGTTTAAATTTTTAACGAAGTAACGCGCAAAAAGGGACATAAAAAAATAATAAACATATTTCAAAACAGTCTCTACAAATCTAACTTTAATTGATCGGGTAATAATCTAAACGATTTTCTGTGGTATTTTGTTATACCGTATTTTTTAATAGCCGCCCTGTGCTCTTTTGTTGGGTAACCTTTATTTTGTTTCCAATTATACATCGGGAACTCTTTATGAATGTCCTCCATATATAAATCTCTATATGTCTTTGCTAAAATAGAAGCAGCCGCAATACTTAAATATTTACCATCACCTTTAATAATGGTTTCATGAGGAATGTTTTTAAAAGGTTTAAATTTATTGCCATCAACAATAATGAACTCTGGTGTTTTGTTTAATTTATTAATGGAAAGATGCATAGCCATAATAGATGCATTCAAAATATTAATGTTGTCTATCTCCTTCTGGAATACATGAGCAACTCCAAAGCTCAATGCTTGTGCTTCAATAATAGGCTTTAAAATATATCTTTTCTTTTCGCTGACTTGTTTGGAGTCATTTAAAATTAAATTCTCAAAACCTTCAGGAAGTATAACTGCAGCAGCGGTCACCGGTCCAGCTAAACAGCCTCGGCCAGCCTCATCTGTTCCGCATTCTAAAATGTGATTTGTATGGTTTAGTAAAAGCATAAATCAAAATTTAAACAAATATATAATTTGCCTATTAGTATTTGGGAAATATATTTAATGTTCAATATTTTTTTGAATAAAAATGATTGCATTTTAAAAATAATATTAAGATGTTTGGTATTGACTAACTCAAATAGAATTTTAATTTTCATCTTTTTTACAGGTGATTATCATTAAATAGAAAGCCAGCGTTTTTAGCTGGCTTTCTTTATTTAAAATATTTACTAGCACTTTACGTTCAAATAATTACTTTTGCCTCGGAAAAACAATTGATAAACAGAATAGCTTAAATTTCCCAATTTACCAGTAGCTTTAATATGAAAGTGAGCCAAAAAATTAAAAACAGAAATATAAATAATCAGATATTTAAAATCTGTTTAACGTCTTTCATTGTTCTTATTGTCAATATGGTATCTGGTCAAATAGAACCAAGAAAAAGGTCTTTTGCAAATGATAGAAACTCTTTTGGTGTTCAAGATTCATTACAGAATCAATCTCAAGAATCTAAAAGTATTAAGAATATTAAAAATCTAGATGCAAAGATTGAAGATTATTTGATTATCTCTCACGAAAGAGATACAACATATCTTGATACGTCTTTAACAATTCAAAAAGAATACAAATTCAATTACCTAAGAAAAGACAATTTCGGGCTTATGCCATTTTCAAATCTTGGGCAAACATATAATAGCTTAACGTATAATTTTGAAAACACCAGTTCCATGCCTAAGTTTGGTGCAAGAGCTAGACATTTTAATTACATGGAAGCTCAGGATATAAATTATTATCGTGTTCCTACACCTTTAACCGAGTTGTTTTATAGAACAGCTTTTCAGCAAGGCCAGTTAGCCGACACTTTTTTTAGTGTAAATACATCACCACAATTTAATTTTTCTATAGCGTATAAGGGGATGCGTTCCATAGGGAATTACCAAAGTGCAATAACAAGTACCGGTAATTTCAGATTTACATCAAATTACACATCTAAAAATAAACGTTACCAAGCTAGAGGACATGTTGTAACACAAGACTTGTTTAATGAAGAAAACGGTGGACTTAAAGATGAAAGTGTAGTGAATTTCGAAACAGGAGCACAAGAATTTCTAGAACGCCCTATTCTAGATGTTAATATTGAAAATGCCGAAAATATATTACTCGGAAAACGTTTCTATCTAGATCAAAATTATAACATTTTTAATAAGGTAGTCGAGAAATATCTTCCACAAACTTTAAATGATTCTACTTCCAAAAGCAGACTTAGCGTAAGGCACTTAATGTCTTTTGAAGATAAATACTATCAGTATAACCAGTCATCAGCTAATACAACAATTTTTGGAGATGCTTTTAAAACTAGTAACTTATTCGATAAAGCCACTCTAGAAAATTTTTATAACGAATTACAGCTAGACTATTATAATAATGTATTAGGTAATATTCAATTCAACGTTAATAATACGAATTATAATTACGGCTATAATAAACTTGTTGTTCTAAACGGAAACACTATCGTTAACCGATTAAAAGGTAATGTTTTTGCGGTAGGAGGTAAGTATAGTAAACGATATAAAGGCTTTCGCCTTAAGGGCGAATTAGGTGCAAATATATCAGGAGATTTTGATGGTAACTATTTAAAAGCAAATGCGGTCTTTAATTTAAACGACGATATTGCTGCATCTGCATCCATAAATCACAGTTCAAAAGTGCCAAACTACAATGCATTGCTCTATCAAAGTGACTATATAAACTACAATTGGCAAAACAATTTTAATAATATCGAAACCCAACAAATAGGCTTCAAATTAAAGTATAAAGAGCTAGCAAATATCACAGTAGACTATTCTACAATAAATGATTATGTCTATTTCAAAAAAGACGAAACCACACTGCAAGTAAGCCCATTTCAAAACGATAAATCTATAACCTATTTAAGAGTAAAGCTAGAAAACGAAATAAAGCTAGGCAAGTTTGCAATAAACAATACAGTAATGTATCAAAACGTACAAGACGAAAACAATGTTTTAAACGTTCCAGAAATCAATACACGAAACACCTTTTACTTTTCAAGCCATTTATTCAAAAAAGCGTTGTTTTTACAAACAGGAGTAACCCTAAATTACTTCACCAAATATTATATGGATGCCTACAACCCATTGTTGGCAGAATTCTATGTTCAAAATAATAGAGAATATGGAAATTTTCCACGCTTAGATTTCTTTTTAAATGCAAAAATCCGTCAAACCCGCATTTATCTCAAGGCAGAACATTTCAACTCATCATTCACGGGCTATAACTATTATTCCGCACCAACCTATCCTTATCGAGATTTTGCAATACGCTTTGGTGTAGTTTGGAACTTCTTTCTATAATACTAAGTTTCTTTTTTCGGGCGTTCCCCAAATGGGTCGGGCTTTCCGTTCCAAGTCCTCGCACCTCCTACGTCGGGCTGTGGGCTATCCACTTCAATCCCTAACGCACCTTTTTGCCAAAACCAGTCTAATAAGCCATTATACCTGTTTTAATTTGCCGTTGTATTTGTCCCCTTGAGGGGACTTTAGTGGTGTTTTTTGTGTTTGTAGCATTATAAAGGACTCACAAAATCTCCCCTTGTAGATAAATGGAATAAGGCAAGAATAAAATCCCTTGGCTTGATCTTGATTTTTTGACTTGGTTTATTCTGAGCGGTGTCGAAGGGTTTAGTATCAAGGCAAAATGAATAAGAACTTTTTTTTAAGTTTTACATATATAGTGTCTGGACGGAAACAGACGATTTTTATAATTTGAATTATTTTTGATGTCATTTTTGTTTAGTTTTTATGAGTTGATGCCTTAGTATCAAGCGATTAAAAATAAACTGAAAGGGCGCAAAAAGAAACAAATTTAATTTTGCTGTGTTTCCGTCCAGACACTATATATAAGACACAATTACATTTATAATATAGCTCTGAATAACATCACAAACTTTAAATAACAGAACTATTCGTCATGCAGCTTCGCGCCTTAGCGCCTTTGCGCGACAAAAACCGGCTCGAACATTCCACTATCCCGCATAAAGTCCCACAATATTCGATAATGTTAATAAAAAGATATGTTATAAATAACAGTAACTAAGGGAGTTGTACGGTGTTAAAAAAAAGATTAAA
>NZ_CAXBLF010000082.1:0-10789 GCF_963976535.1 uncultured Algibacter sp.
TTTTCAATGAACTTAATCATATTTTGTATCCCCAAGTAACGCAGGACACACAACTGCACATAACACCGTATAAAAAAAATTGCTAGTTTTAGCTAAACCAAAGTTAGTTGCTTGTTTGCTAGCTTCTGATTTTCCTTCGGAAAATCCTCGCACACAAACACGCAACTTTCCTTATACATAAACGTTAGCTGCAACCTAAAAAAACGAACAACTTATCAGATGAACAAACTATTCCACATATTCAGAGTTGACGAAGAAGAAGCAAAAAAGATTTCTGGACAACCTGACGAACCCCACAATCACGAGTTTGAAGAGTTATTAATTGGCATTGAAGGTGAATTGGAGCATTTCATTGATTTTAACACTACCAAAATCCAATCTCCTTTTGTGAGTTTCGTAACCAAAGGAAAAGTACACAGAGTAGTTCCAAAGCTACATAATGGCAAATGCGATATTTGGGCAATTCGTTTTAAAAGCGAATTTATTCCAGAAACCACATTTCAACTCTATTCGTTTTATCACACTCAAGCAAATTTAGAACTTGAAAAAGGACATTGTTTTCAGAGACTGGTTACCCTTTGTGAGATGATTTATGCCGAAACACAACAAGACACAACAGACCTTTCCATAATAAGGCAACTATTGGGTGTCCTGTTCACGATGATAGAAGCCGAACGAAAAAAGTTAGAACCACAAGACGAGCCTATTCAAAAAACGCAACATATATCCTTCGGAAACTTCCTGACGATTCTTGAAGAAAATTACCGAAGACCATTTGGTGTGGAATTCTATGCGGAAAAACTTTTTATGTCGTCAAGGAATTTGAACATCATCTGCCAAAATATTTTAGCACAGAGTGTTTCAGAAATAATCGAAACCCGAAAATTAATTGAAGCTAAAAACCTATTGATCTCTACAGAAAAAACCATATCTGAAATAGC
Source organism: uncultured Algibacter sp. (assembly GCF_963976535.1). Lineage (NCBI taxonomy): Bacteria > Pseudomonadati > Bacteroidota > Flavobacteriia > Flavobacteriales > Flavobacteriaceae > Algibacter > uncultured Algibacter sp. The sequence continues at coordinate 942 of NZ_CAXBLF010000082.1, forward strand.
TTATGAATTGGGCTACAATGAGAATTCTTATTTTTCTAACGTCTTTAAAAAAAAGGCAGGTCAATCGCCAGGTAAGTTCCGTGAAGAGATGAAAAATAGGTTAATTTCCTAAATCTACACTCCTCTTACCGAAAAGTGTAATTTGCTTCATCGTAAGTGCTACTATCTTTGTAAACAAATATTATTAACAATTAAATTTTATATGATTATGAAAAAAGTACTGATTTTATTAGCAATTACATTTTTGAATGTAAACGTATTCGCACAAGCAAACTGGAAGGTAGACCCTTACCATTCGTCCTTAAATTTCAATATTTCACATTCCGGAATTAGTATCGTGAATGGGAAATTTATGGAATATACCGGAAACCTTACTACAAATGGGGAAGCTTTAGAAGGGGCAAATGTTGATTTTACTGTTAAAGTAACAAGTATCAATACCAATGTAGAAGACAGGGACAACCACTTGAGAAGTGCTGATTTTTTTGAAGTTGAAAAATATCCAGAAATGACTTTTAAAAGCACGAAAATCTTAGCTACTGGAAAACCTGATCAGTATTTATTATATGGCGACCTAACCATAAAAGATGTAACCAAACCCGTGATTTTTGATGTGTACTATGGCGGAACTGCCAAAAGTGACCAGGGCGAAAAATTAGGATTGAAAGCCAAAACCACCATTAACAGATTTGACTACAATATTAATTATGATCCTACCGCAGCAGGTATTGGCAAAGATGTAAACATAGTGGTGCACTTACAGTTTGCCAAGCAGTAATACGTTTAAAAATTATCCAATAACATTAAAAATATAAGAAAATGGAAACAACAAAATGGGCAATAGACCCAACACACAGCGAAATTACATTTAAAGTAAAACACCTGATGATTTCTAACGTAAAAGGAGAATTTAAAACCTTTCAAGGAACCATAGATGGCGAAGATTTTACAAAAGCAACCATTTCGGCAAACATTGATGCAAGTTCTATATCAACGAACAATGATGATCGAGACACGCATCTAAAAAGCCCCGACTTCTTTGAAGTTGAAAAATATCCGGAAATTACATTTGTGAGCAAATCCATTAAAAAAGTAGATGATGATGAATACCAATTAGTAGGTGACCTTACAATTAAAGGTACTACAAAAGAAATCACACTAGATACCGAGTTTGGAGGTTATATGAAAGACCCTTACGGAAACGAGAAAGCAGGTTTTTCCATAAATGGTAAACTGAACCGAAAAGACTTTGGCCTTAATTGGAATGCCGCCCTGGAAGCCGGAGGTGTAATGGTTGGAAATGAGATAAAAATTAATGCAGAAGTTCAATTTGTAAAACAATAAGTCATGAAAATAGGAATAACAGGTGCTACAGGCCAACTGGGCCAATTAGTAGTACAAAAGCTAAAAGACAAGAATCCCGATGCCAAATTAGTGGCACTCGTGCGAAATCCCGATAAGGCAAAACCTTTAGGTATAGAGGCCAAAGCTTTCGATTATGAACAACCAGAAGCTTTACCAAAGGCTTTAGAGGACATAGATCGTTTGGTTTTTATATCGGGAAGCGAGATAGGTAAACGTGAAACCCAACATAAAAATGTAATCAATGCGGCAAAACAAGCTCAAGTTAAGCAAATTGCCTACACCAGCTTGCTGCACGCCGATACGTCGTCAATGATATTAGCTCCAGAACACCTTGCTACCGAAAAAATGCTGCAAGACTCGGGCATTCCGCACACGATTTTACGTAATGGATGGTACACCGAAAATTATACTGCGGGATTAAAGCAAGCAGTAGAGCAAGGTGCTATAATTGGTAGTGCGGGAGATGGAAAAATTTCATCAGCAACACGTGAAGACTATGCCGAAGCTATAGCCGAAACCATCATAAACGATGACCATACAGGCAAAACGTATGAATTGGCTGGTGATCAAACCTTCACCATGCAGGATTTGGCTGCCGAAGTGAGCAAACAAACGGGTAAAAACATCGAATTTGTGAACCTTCCAGAAGCAGAATATGCACAAAAGCTACAGGAAATTGGATTACCTGAAGGGATGGCCAAAGCGTTTGCGAGTTTAGATTATAGCGCTTCTAAAAACGATTTGCATGATGAAAGTGGCGAACTCGCCCGTTTAATTAACCGTCCCACTACTTCTTTATCACAGGCGGTTAAAACTGGATTGAATTAAATTTTAAAATTACGGCAATAGAAACATAGAATCTATTGCCGGTTTTATTCTTTATTCAACACAATTGGTTATTAGAATACGAATAGATTATTAATTGATCCTAGTCCACTATTGCAACGCTATAATAGGTCTGAAGAAGTGGTCAATACGGTTTGTTAAATAGCCAGTCCAATTTCTTCAGCTACCAATGGCGAAATATTGCAGATGAAAGGAGGTATTATTGATATTGTAATATAAATATAGAAGATGAAGGTTATTCCAGGACATACATGTCGTGTAATTAAGAAAACTCAACTAACAAAAAATATGCTGCGCATAGATTTTGAAATTTCGCAATCTAATTCGGCTATTGTATTCAAACCAGGTTGCTATGTAAAGTTACACCTCCCTGTGGCCAACCGAAAAAAGCCTAAAGTGCGCACTTATACTTTAAAAAATTACGATGAGGTCAATAAAATTCTCACTATAGATTTTGCATTGCACCAACCCGCCGGCATAGCAACAAACTGGGCAATGTGTGCTTGGGCTATTGAACTGAACGCTTTATTCTTGTTTGGCGCTGTGGGGCTAATTTTTACGGGAGCAGGAAAATATTCAATTGATTATCGGTTGGGTAAAAAAACGGCCTAATCTAATTTTTGCAGCAAATGAATAGAAAGCAATTTTTAAAATCAATAGCTTTATTGCCCTTAATACCTTACAGTATGACATTAAAAGATTTAAACAAAATGACCTCAACAATGAGTAACACAGGTAAAATGCCTGTGCTTTTCTTAGGTCACGGCAGCCCTATGAATGCCATTGAAGAAAACGAATTTGTTTCGGCATTCAGAAAATTAGGTCAAGAAATTATAAGACCAAATGCGATTCTTTGTATTTCAGCACATTGGGAAACTAAAGGAACATTTGTAACAGCAATGCAAAATCCACCAACCATTCACGATTTTGGTGGTTTTCCACAAGCATTGTTTGACGTTCAATACCCAGCAAAAGGAAGCCCAGAATTGGCGGAAGAAACCAAAAGTATTATTACCAAAACAGAAGTTGGATTAGACGATAAATGGGGGCTTGACCATGGAGCTTGGAGCGTAATCAAACATTTATATCCAAATGCCGATATTCCGGTCATACAAATGAGCATTGATTATTCGAAACCGGCAAGGTATCATTACGAATTGGCTCAAGAGCTAAATAGCCTTCGCCATAAAGGCGTTTTAATTATTGGAAGCGGTAATATGGTGCACAACCTGCGTAGGGTGTCCTGGAACAAGCTAAACGAAGAATTTGCTTTCGATTGGGCTACCGAAGCCAACGAAAAAATGAAAAGCCATATTTTAAGTGGAGACCATCAAAAACTTATCGACTTTAAATCGCAAGGAAAAGCATTTGATTTAGCCATCCCAACACCTGAGCATTATTTGCCTTTACTTTATACCTTGGCATTGAAAGAAGAAAATGAAAAGGTAACATTGTTTAACGACAAATCTGTTGGAGGTTCATTGTCAATGACTTCTTTAAAAATAGAACCTAATTGATGAGCATAGAAAAGGCAGCAGCTAACAACGTATATAAAAAATAGCGGTTCAATAATCGCTTAATCAAAAGAAAATGAATAAATTAAAGGTCACCTATAATCCGAAAAGTTAGTGCATAAAATCCGCTACTTTTCATATACAAAAACGTTAACTGCAAGCTGAAACCAATATTATGTCATAAATTATATTCTATGAAAATAACCTTTCTAATTCTTTTCTTCTTTCCGATTATTATTTTCTCCCAGAACACAAATGGATTTTTTAATTTTTCTAAAGATGCATTTTATTATGAACAAATGAGTAAATGGAAAGATAAAATTTACAATGATGTAGACTGTAAATTTGAAACTGTCATTAATAATGATAGTATTTTTGCTTTTAGTGCTAAAGGCTATTTTTTTAAAGAATTATATCAATTAAACTTAGATGAAAAAGAAAGAATAACAAAAATTGAGCTTTTTTTCTCTGTTCATAATGGCGATTTAGAAGAATGGTTTCCTTATAAATATCCAACTCAGATAAGTAAAATTTTCAAAACATTAGGTAATCCAAATATAACCCAAGAAAATTCTACTTATCATCCAGTAAATTATATTCAAGATGCTGAATATAAATTTGAAAAATATCACAAATGGAGTAATGTTTTGTATAAAGAAACAGAAGTGATTTTAGAAGTTGCAAATCTAAAAACTAAGATACCGATTAGAAGCAAAAAAGGTAAAATTAAAAAGTATGAAACCAAAGAATATGGTTATATAAGTAATAGAGCTAAGGGAAATGGGGAAATTACGGAAACTGAAAAAGAATTAAATACTACAATTAAAATTTCTGATGGATTTATAAAATTATGGAAAAGGAATAGAACCGAATTAATTGGCTTACTTGGTCAGAAAAGATTTAATACTTCAGAGGCTTGGACAGATATAAACTTTTTAACTGCTATGTTTACAATAAAGAACACTAATGACCCAAAACAATATTTCGAATGTTTTAGGAACATAGCAACAATTCTATATGATACTGATTTAACTAAATTCTTTTTTGATGATGAAAAGTTTACTTATACCTCTTTATCTGAGGGAACAATTGCTAAAGCAGTTGGCATGAATAATAGCCGTTCCGTAGAGCTTTTAATAGATATTGAAAATTGGAATAATTCTAGCTACTTGGATAAATATTTTATAATGTTTCATGAACTTGGACATGATATATTTGATTTGGAACATAGTGACGGCATTCGACTCATGACAACCAATAAAATAAGTTTTGACGATCCTTCTTTACTAGGAGAAATGATTTTTGAAATGATGTTTTCAGTTTTTAAAAAAGTAAAAGATTGATTTAAAATATAAAGCCAGCAGTTAACATAGTATATAAAAAATTGCTATTTTGTGCTTAACCAATGTGAGTTGCTTTGTTTGCTAGCTTCTGATTTTCCTTCGGAAAATCCTCGCACACAAACACGCAACATTTCATATACGTAACCGTTATAAACAAGTGGCTCAATCTGTACGCACTCAAACCCTATAAAAGCCACCAGTTTATAACAATGCGTATAATTAATGGCTTGGGTTCGTGCTTAATCAAAGGTTAAGGTGTACTTGCTTTTTCTTTTATTTTTTCTTCCCTTCAAAATGCCCTATAATCTGCTTTGGCTTTATAGAAAAGTATTTCTTTCCGTTAATTTTAAAACTGTTACTATAGAGATATTCAGAGCAAATAACGAGGTCGTCTTTTTGTATTTCAGTTCTTGCTCCATCGTAATTTACATTTTTAGCAACATCAAGTACCTTAAACACATTTACGTTTTCTGTTTTTTCAATTAATACATTGCCAGTTACAGGCACGAAGTTTCTAATGTCAACCTTCTTTTTAAATAAATTCATTTTACTATCGTAATTTGCCCTCGCTCAAAAAATAAAAGAAAAAGGGTCTGTTAATAATTCAATCTTTTTGGCTTATCATAGCCACTAATCATACGCTCAGCGTTGTGCTTCATTAAAACCATTATTTATAATATTTAATGATAAAATTAAAAAACCAACTCGTAAAACTATTTTATTGTATATTTAAGATTTATAATACTATTAATCAGCAAAGAGTGATTGCGTTTTGAGTGTAAATCTAGTCACATTCGCACTTAAACTTAGCAAATAAAAAGATTAAAAAATACTTTAACATTAAATTATATACCTATGCGTTTTCAAACTTCTCTAATTTTAACATTACTAAGTTTATTACTATCTAATTCTATTAAATCTCAAAATAATACTCATTTAACTAAGAGTAATTGGCCAGAACCAAAAGAATCTACCTATACTGTTAGTAGTTATAATCCAGAAGGCAATGGATATGTTCTAAGAAATTTAAAATTTTCTTCTGAAGTCAGACTAACACAACCAACGAGAGAAACATATGAATGGCAAGTTAAAATTATGCTTAGAAGTTATGATTTAGTTGGATATAAGTATGAAGGTGTTACCTATTCTGAAAATGAATTAATAAATGACTTTGAAATATCTAGTTTGAACTTTAATCCATCTTTAAAATCAGTTAGTGTTGAATTTTCAAATAGAGAATATACTAAAGTAACATCCCTATCAAGAGGTAGCGTAAACGGGCTTGGCAAAATAGATTATTCAAAATATGATGAATTATCGGACTTTGAAATATTACATATTGACATTTACGGTGATTACGGAAGTCCATATATTGAAGGCCCAATAAAAAGGCAATTAACCAATAATAATTCTACATCAAATAATACAAAAGGTTCTCATAATCAAACTAGTAATAAAAAATATAATTCTAATAAATCGTCAAATAGTTCTTCAAATTCTTCTGAAAAAGTAAAAACAAGTAAAGAAGCAGAAGATGAAAAAATTAAAGCAAATGAAGATTTTGATGATGGTGGTCAAGCCTATAGAAATATAAGAAAGAGAAGAGAAGAAGCAGAGGCGGAAAGACAGAGAATGTTTATGCAAAGCATGGATAACGTAGCAAGAGCTGGGGGTGAACTATTGGGTAATTTTATAGGTAATATATATGAAAGAAAGGAACAAAAAAGACTTGAAAAACTAGAAGAAAAACGAATTGAAAATGATCGCATAGCCGAGAGAAAAAGAATCGAGAAAGAGAGGCGTATTGCAGAAGACGAGAGATTAAATAAATTAAAAAACAAACCTGAATATGTGAGTTTTGTAGAAAATGCTCTTAATGATGTATTTTATTTTGATTCCTCTGGTAAAGAAGTAGACCAAAAAAATGCAACTTTTGAACAAGTTTATTTAAAACAAGAAAATGGCTTTTATGTTGCCAAGTATTTTAATCTTAAAGAGGGATATTTAGTATTTGATATTTCATATGAAATCATACCTAACCCATTTATAAAGTCTTTAAAAACAGGACCTTCAATTAAGTATGGAGTACTGAACACTAAAGACGAAATAAATTATTATTTCAGAAATAAATTAAAGCAAAAAACACTGAATTTATGGTGGAGAAAAAAGATGTACTTTGAGTTTTATAATTATAAGGATGAAAATGTATTTGGTTCAGGAGAAATTTCAAAACCTGAAATCATGAATGTTTCATCAAGAGGTATTATCACTAATATGGAATATAAGATAACATCGAAAAGAGGAAAATTTAAACGGTATAGATTTACATTTGATTCTATCGGAAATGTAGAGTCGCTTTATATTACAAATGAAAAACATATAATTGAAAATAGGTATAAATTTGATCAGTAGTTAAAAATAGAAAAGTTAAGGAAAATAAATTTTAATAATTAATAAAATGGGAAATATAAATTTTAATAAAAACAATGACATGAAAAAAATCACTTTTATTTTGTACTTTATCTCAATATTGGGATATTCTCAAACGCCTATTACAGACGATAATTTTTACGATGCTATACAAACTTGTTTAAAAACTAATCCAGTTGATGGATTATGCAGTAACAGTGAATATGGCGCAATGCCAAATTGGGATGTTAGTAAAGTAACTGATATGTCTATGGCGTTTGCATACTACAGTGAACCCAATGCGGATATTTTTTTTAATGCGGATATTAGTTCGTGGGATGTAAGTAATGTTACTAATATGGAGAATATGTTTGCTCAATCAAACTTCAACCAAGATATAAGTTCTTGGGATGTAAGTAATGTTACTAATATGTCAGGTATGTTTGCCAGTGGTTATAAGTTCAATCAAGATATAAGCTCATGGAAGGTAAGCAAAGTAATTGACATGAGTTATATGTTTGAGAATGCTTGGGTGTTCAATCAAGATTTAAGTTCTTGGGATGTAAGCAATGTAACTAAGTGTAAAAATTTTTATGAGGTCTATTCCGACCAAATTCCTTGGTCATTACCTAATAGACCAAAATTATCAGCTAGATGTAAATACCAAGATTAGATTCGTATTCTTATTAAAAATAACGAAAGCACAACACCGTATATAATTTATTGCTGGCTTCTCGCCTACTTACGAAAGTCCTCGCGGACTTTCTTGGTCGGTAATTATTTACTAAATTAGTTGCTTAAACCACGCAACAAACCATATACAACAACGTTACCCTGCATAAGGGTATTTTACCAAAAGATAATATTTTAAATTAAAGTGGTAAAATACCCAACTATGGTCTGTGTTCTTTTGCTTTGGCCTGTTTTTGCCTAAAGTTTAAAAAAAAGCAATCCAATCTTTACGGAGCAGAACCCAATATTTAATTGCTTTTTTTCTTGGCTTATCGATTAAGGCAACTTTACCAGTGACTAGTGATTGTCTGCTAAGTCATGTGCTTAATCGAATGTTGCAAAAGTGGTTTTTTACCAATCTGAACGCAAGCAGAACGCAATTGTAACGTGGAAAAAAAAACCACTTTTGCAAGGGCTTGTTTTTTAACGCATTGGGCTAAGTAATTACGCAGCATAACCTCGGCTAAAAAAAATAGCGTTTTCTGGATAAATTCAGTATTTTAGTACAATATTAATTACGGCGCTTGCGGAATAGTCAGTTTGTGAAATCGCTACTTTTCCTAGCCGCCGTACGTTGTGCTTCATTATCAGAAACCGATAACCAATGATAAAATTCTTTAGAAAAATTAGACAAAACTTGCTGATGGAAAACAAAACTGGAAAGTATTTGAAATATGCCATCGGTGAAATAATACTTGTAGTTATCGGAATTTTAATTGCGCTTCAGATTAATAACTGGAACCAAAATCGTCTTAATGAAGATTTAGAATCTCTTTACTATAAACGACTTTTAGATGATGTCAGAGAAGAAAAGCTAATTCTTGATGCAACTATTAATTATTCTAAAAAAGTTAGTTTTCACGCAAAAAAAGCAATAGCGGTTTACGAAAATTCTCCAAATGCTGACAGTAATCCTATTGAAAACATAATAAATATGTATCAGGCAAGTCAATTATCAGATTCATATTCAGCATCGTCAACCTTTAAGGAGTTAATTGCTTCTGGTCAAATTAATCTCATTCAAAATGACAGTTTAAAAACTGCATTAATTGCTTACTATAATATTGAATGGTCTGAAACAGGAGTGTTCACTCTTGAAAATAAATATAGAGAGAATTTGAGAGGTAAAATGCCAGATGATATTCAAACACTGATACGATTGAATTGTGGAGATATTTATTTAAAAAACGGTAACAGTTATCTCCTAAGTTTGCCTGATAAATGTAATATTGATCTTGACCTTAAATTTGCCAAATCCGTTGTAGAAGAATTACGTATGGACGAAAGTCTAAAAAAAGATTTACGTTATCTTATTGGCAATGAAGCAGGTAAAATAAATGATTTAAAACCAATACAAAAGCAACTCAATGAAATCAATATTCTATTAGAACAAATTACCAAAAATTAAGATAAGAAAGTTTTTAGATAAATTTAAAAATAACGAAAGCACAACAACGTGTATAATTAATTGCTTGGTCTGTGTGTACTCGGAAAATCCTACGGATTTTCCTCTGGCTCGTTTTTGTTTACTAACTTAGTCCTTGCCAACGCAACTAACCATACACGAACACGTTGTGCACAATTCTGACCCGTCCTGAATAAAGGCTACATAATCTTAAACAATTATGTACAAAAATGA
>NZ_CAXBLF010000083.1:0-10640 GCF_963976535.1 uncultured Algibacter sp.
GTTGATGCCTTAGTATCAAGCGATTAAAAATAAACTGAAAGGGCGCAAAAAGAAATAAATTTAATTTTGCTGTGTTTCCGTCCAGATACTAATTTGTCCGTTATAAAACTTAATCAAATAAGCATACCTTATAATCAGGGCTATTAAAAAAGGAATTAAACCAATAGCAAAAACTTGAACACCAATAAGCCAGTGTAATGTTAAAAGGCAAAGCAAAATAATTAAAAATTTAATATATTTTATAAACCACCTGCTTGCCTTATTTCTTAGAAGTTGGCCAATAACTAGTATATTGAGTGCAAATGCCCAAAGGATGTTATAATTTTGGTGCGTACCTGTATGATCGGTAGCAAACCATAACAATAATAGCATAACACCTATTAATCCTGTTACTGTAAAAAGTGTAACATCTAACCATTTCGTTCTTTTCTCCTTTTTATAATCATTGTAAGTGATATAAATGATTAGTAAACCAATAATTCCTAAAACAAAAAGCGGACTTATTAAAAAATAACTAGAATGAGGAGTGGGTTTTTTAGAATATAAAACATGGCTTTCCTTAACTAGTGGTTCATTAGTATTTCTAATGGTAGCATTTTCAAAGAATCTGTATATGTTTTCGGGTAAAAACATATGGTCTTCTGGAGTTGCTTTTTTGTCAATGACAGAACCAAGCGCTAAATCGATTCCTAAACTTCCCCAAGAATTTTTGTTTAAGTTATTTTGAATTAATGTTCTAAACGTAGCCTCTTCAAAATCTTTTGGATTGTGAAATGTAATCGTATTGTTTGAAGCAACATTTATTACATCTTTAATCTTTGTGGCGCAATTATCATAAAAAAACTCATATAAATATCGCCTATTTTCTGGTTTATAATTATTAATTAAATAATCATAAAGCTTCTGTTTTTCAGTTTGCGAAAGATTTAAAACTTGTTCTTTTATACTTCTATTGAAATAGTTGTAAACTTGATAAAATCTGGTAAATTCAGTTTTGCTAATTAGATAGTTAAGCTTTCCTTGAGCAAACTTCAAATAGAAATTTGGAGCATCAAAATCGTATTCACCATAGCCATAGGTTACATCAATACGGAGCAAAGGGTCTTTAATTCTAAACGCACTATGCCCAAAAGCATCATTTAATGATGTGCCAGATCCCACTGTGAGTACGCTAATTTCAGCCTGTGGAGATAATTGATTTTGTTGCGCAGTAGTTATTTCAACAAATAAAAAAAGAAATAAAAAAAGAAGATTTTTTTGCATGAACCAATTTAAAGCTTTTTGATTGTAGTGAGAACTAGAGATTTTTTGATCAATTGAAGGTTTTCTTGAATTGTTTAGTATTGCTAAGGATTGAAAAAAAGACATAAAGTGAGTGAAAAAAATTATTTCGGAGCCAATTGAAAAAGTTTAAACCTGTTCATCATCTAAAGATACTAAAATCGAGCTTTAGAGAAAATACGTTGGAATAAAGCGCTACACTTTGGTCGCCAATATCAGTAAAAGCGTAATCAATTTGAATGCCGTTATATTTAAAGCCTAAGCCAAAGCTTGGTTGAAAACTTAGTTGTTCACTATTGTCAAATTGTCTTTCATTTTGAAAATTACCCATTCCGGCACGTAAATAAACCATGTCTATATAACCAAATTCAAAGCCTAAAGCAGGATTTATGCTAGCAAAAGATGTTGAAATCACATCGTTGTTTTCTTCAAAACGAACATTCAAATTAACAGCAGTCAAAAGCGTGTAGTCATAATTAAAATCAACTAATTTAGAAATTCCAATTTGTAATTTTGGGATTGTAATCTCAGTGCTTTCTGGTAATTCTTGATTTTGACCTTCAACAGCATCACTAATGGTAGCAAATTCTTCTTCATCAATAGCCCAAGCATTAAAAGTAGTGGTAATGTCTCTAGCCATAATTCCGAATTTCCAGTCGTTGTTAGTTTCAAATTGAACGCCTACATCTAAACCAAAACCCCATGAGGAGGCAAAATCGCCAATAACTCTTCTGATGACTTTAGCATTCACACCGAAATTTAGTCCTTGAACAGGTAATGCTCTGGCATAAGAAAATGTTAATCCATAATCGGCAGTAGAAAACAGACTGATTCTGTCGTAATTTATATTGCCTTCTGCATCAATAAGTTGTGTGGTGTTTAAAATATCGTCAACCGCAAAACGAATTAAAGATATTCCAACAGCACTTCTGTCATCTAAAGGCATTCCAAAAGCAGCATAATCATAGTTTGCAATGTTTGCAAAATAACTAGAATGCATTAGCGCCAGTTGATTATCTTCAAGTTTCAATAATCCAGCAGGATTCCAATATCCAGAATTCACATCAGAAGATTGAGATGTTACGGCACTACTCATGCCCAATGAAGCAGCGTCCACACCAATATTCATAAACTCATTAGAATATTTTCTAACAGTTTGACTAAACAAAGATGCAGATAAGACACAAAATAATGTGGTGATGTAAAGTCTCAAACGCAATTTTTTTACAAAGATGCACATAATTTACATTCTTTAAAACTTCAAATTATAATAGATATTGCTTTAGACTGAAATTGTTTGTTATTTTTACAAAATCAAAACAAACCAAATATGAAAAAATACATACCCAATGCACTGACACTTTTAAACCTATTGTGCGGAAGTATTGCCGTAATTCTTGCTGTTAATAGCAATTTTGTTACGGCTGCTTTATTTGTGTTTTTAGGCATATTTTTTGACTTTTTTGATGGTTTTGCAGCCAGAAAACTAAAGGTACAGAGTGCATTAGGATTGCAATTAGATTCATTGGCAGATATGGTAACTAGCGGATTAGTTCCTGGAATTATCATGTATAAGTTATTGGCATTGACAGTTGAATCAGAAACTGTATCTGTGAATAGTTGGGTGACCAACTCAAGTGGAATTGAATTTAATTTACCAATACTTCCACTTTTAGGATTGTTAATCACTTTAGCTTCAGCTTACCGGTTAGCAAAGTTCAATTTAGACGAAGACCAACAAACCTATTTTAAAGGCTTACCAACACCTGCAAATACGTTACTAATCATCTCATTACCGTTAATTATCGAGTTTCAGAATAGCGATGCTATAAACAGCATCATTCTTAATAAATGGTTTTTGATTGGATTAACGTTTTTAAGTAGTTATTTATTGAATTCTGGTATTAAATTATTCGCATTAAAGTTTAAAGATTATAGTTTTAAAGGGAATTCAACCCGTTACATTTTTATAATTTTATGTTTGGTATTGCTTATCGTATTAAAATTTGCTGCAATACCACTTATCATATTACTTTATATCATTATGTCTGTTTTAGACAATTTAACTTCAAACTAAATTTAATGGCATCAGGTTTTTTTGCGCTTTTAGACGATATAGCTAGTTTAATGGACGATGTGGTAGTTATGAGTAAAATTTCTACCAAAAAAACAGCGGGTATTTTAGGTGATGATTTAGCTGTAAATGCAGAAAAAGCAACAGGCTTTTTAGCTTCCAGAGAGCTCCCCGTTTTATGGGCAATAACCAAAGGCTCTGCACTTAATAAATTGATAATTTTACCAATTGCTTTCTTGCTTAGTGCTTTTGCTCCGTGGGGAGTTACTCTAGCGTTAATTTTAGGGGGCGTTTATTTGGCCTTTGAAGGATTTGAAAAAGTGTTTCATTTTTTCTTTCCACATAAACATGAAGATGCTGAAGTAAACCATGCTGAGGATGATGTTAATATGTCTGAGGAAGATATGCGTGTGGCTGAAAAAATGAAGGTTAAATCAGCGATTTTTACTGATTTTATACTGTCTGTAGAAATTGTAATCATTGCACTCGGAACAGTGATTGGTAAACCTATTTTATTTCAAGTTTTAGTGGTATCGGTAGTGGCTATTATAGCTACAATTGGAGTATATGGTATTGTGGCGCTTATTGTTAGAATGGATGATTTTGGTTTAAAATTAGTTAGTTTAAGTGATAATAAAAAAAGTATTTCGAATATAGTTGGAAATTTTTTGATTAGAACCTTGCCATGGGTTATAAAAAGTTTGTCAGTTATTGGCACTATAGCCTTATTGATGGTAGCTGGAGGTATTTTTGTTCATAACATAGATTTTTTACATCATTTTTTAGAAATACTCCCAAGTTTTATTAGAGATTTTATTGTTGGTTTAATTGTTGGGTCTCTGGCATTTTTACTGGTGAAAAGCTTTATTTTTATTAAAAAGAAGTTGCTGAAGGAGTAGAGTATGGGGTTAATAATGAAACCAAGTAAGTTTTTCATAAAATGAAATTTTTAACGATTATTTTTCTTGTTTTCTTGTAAAAATGAACATAAAATTAACTCTAGAGTCAAAGTAAGGATAGATTATATTAGATGCCAATATGTAACTCAAGGGGCAAGGAGTCTATTAAATGTTAATTATAAAGAGAAACTTTATCTAGTACCAATTACAAAGAGTTATTGTGTGACTTTGAAAAAAGGAGAATATATAGACTTATATTATTCCTATAAAAGAGATGAAGTTTTCTATAAGGAATGAGTAGTAATTTAATTGTAAATTTTCTTTTTAAGAAAGTCAAAATTCTAATCTTTTTGTCATTCCTGCGAAGGCAGGAATCCACTCGTTTACTATAATCTTCATGTATAAAACCATTCATCAATATTACCTTTACATCTTAACCAATAAAACCTGTGGAACACTTTATATTGGAGTAACAAACGATTTGGAACGCAGAATGTTTGAACATAAAAACAAATTAGTTGAAGGCTTTACTAAAAAATATGGTTTGAATAAATTACTGTATTTTCAAACTTATCAATATGTTGATGATGCTATTAAAAGAGAAAAGAATATGAAGAAATGGAAACGCCAATGGAAAATCGATTTAATAGAAAAAGATAATCCTAATTGGAAAGATTTGTCTAAAGATTGGACTTGTCTCCTTGAATAGCGAAATAAAAATTATTGAATATTTTTAATTTCTAAGTGGATTCCTGCCTTCGCAGGAATGACAAAATAAATCAAATGACGCTTAGCGTCTAATCACGAATCTTCTTTTTACGTAATTCAAAATTCTGTCCTAAATAAACCTTACGCACCATTTCGTCATTGGCAAGATCTTCAGGAATACCATGTTTTAAAATGCCACCTTCAAACATTAAATAGGTTCTATCTGTAATAGCTAGTGTTTCTTGCACGTTATGGTCGGTAATTAAAATACCTATATTTTTTTTGGTAAGTTGTGCGACAATACGTTGAATATCTTCAACAGCAACGGGGTCAACACCTGCAAAAGGTTCATCTAAAAGAATAAAACTTGGGTCGGTTGCTAAAGCACGAGCAATTTCGGTACGACGACGCTCACCACCAGATAATAAATCGCCACGACTTTTTCGAATATGCCCAAGACCAAATTCTTCAATAAGCGATTCCATTTTATCGTGTTGCTCTTTCTTGCTTAGTTTGGTAAGTTGAAGTACACTTAAAATATTATCTTCAATACTCAATTTTCTAAATACCGAAGCTTCTTGAGCCAAATATCCAATACCGTGTTGTGCACGTTTGTACATCGGGTATTTTGTGATATCGGTATTATCTAAAAAAATCTGACCACCATTAGGTTTTATAAGACCTACAATCATGTAAAAAGACGTTGTTTTGCCAGCACCATTAGGTCCTAATAATCCAACAATTTCGCCTTGATTTACTTCCAACGACACATCCTTTACTACCTTTCGTCCGCTATAGGACTTCATTAAATTTTCGGCTCTTAAAATCATAATTTTTATATACTGAACGCTAAAAATAGTAAAATCATATACACTATTATAACGGAATGCTTAATTTTATCTTATTGTTGTCTATGTTCTAATATCTAATGGCGTAGCGGTCTAGAATCTATTTACTTTTAGCTTCCAATGCATCCCAAAATTCATAAGCTTTTCGCAAATGCGGAATAACAATAGTGCCACCAACTAAAGTAGCAATACTTAAAGCTTCAACAACTTCTTCTTTTTTTAATCCTACATTATAACTTGTTTCTAAATGATACTTAACACAATCATCACATCTCAAAACGGTTGATGCAACTAAACCCAAAAGTTCTTTTGTTTTAACATCTAAGGCGCCTTCCGCGAAAGCGTTGGTATCTAAATTAAAAATACGTTTAATCACCTTATTATTATCGGCTAAAATCTTATCATTCATTTTAGCACGATAATCGTTGAATTCTTTAACAATATCAGACATGTTGTTTTTTTTCTTTTCTTTTTTGATTTCTAATGACCACTTTAGAAATATAGATACTTACTTGATATAAAACTAAAATTGGGATAGCTACTATAACTTGACTCGCAATATCTGGTGGCGTAATAATGGCCGAAAGAATAAGTACAACAACCAAAGCATATTTTCTATATTTTCTTAATATTTCTGGCGTAACCAATCCTATTTTAGTTAAAAAATAAATAATAATTGGGAGCTCAAAAATTAATCCTGATGCCAAAGCAGACGACCTTACTAAGGCTATGTAGGAGCTTATATCTATTTGATTGTCCACTTTTGTAGAAATACTATAATTAGCTAAAAAGTTTAAAGACAAAGGCGTTACAATATAATATCCAAATAGCACACCTATAAAAAATAAAAGCGATGAAATAATAATAAAACCTCGCGAATGTTTACGTTCGTTAATATGTAAACCAGGACTAACAAACTTCCATAGTTGATAAATAACATAAGGAAAGGAAATAATAAAACCACCTAAAATAGCTGTCCAAATATCAGCAGAAAACTGTCCTGCCATGGTTCTGTTTTGTAATATCATTGGCATTTCTTCAGCACAAAATGTCGTGTTTACACCAATAAAATTAGCGGTTTGACATAGCATGTCATAAGTTGGAAAGCTCATGTCCAATGGTGCGAAAATTATTTGGTCAAAAACAAATCGACTAAAAATAAAAGCAACTGTGGCTACGATTACAACAGCCGTTATTATTCTAATTAAATGCCAGCGTAAATCTTCAAGATGATCTAAAAAAGACATCTCATTAATTTCTTTTTTTGCCATTATATAATACCTTCCTTTATTAAATCGTGTAAATGCACCACGCCTGCATATTTGCCGTTTTCTTCAACTAACAATTGTGATATCTCATTGGTTTCCATAACTTCCAAGGCATCAATAGCCATG
Source organism: uncultured Algibacter sp. (assembly GCF_963976535.1). Taxonomy (NCBI): domain Bacteria; kingdom Pseudomonadati; phylum Bacteroidota; class Flavobacteriia; order Flavobacteriales; family Flavobacteriaceae; genus Algibacter; species uncultured Algibacter sp. The sequence continues at coordinate 7,205 of NZ_CAXBLF010000083.1, forward strand.
GCTTCAGCCTCAATACGTTTAGGGTTTGCACTCATAATATCTTTTGCGGTTAACCCAGAAAAATCATCAACTTTGCTTAACATTCTACGTAAATCACCATCTGTTATTATACCAATAATTTTATCATTTTCAACAACTGCGGTAACCCCTAACATTTTCTCAGTAATTTCGATAATCACATCTTTAATAATCGTGTTTGGTAATACTTTTGGTTTTTCGTTTACGGAAGAAATATCTTGAACACGCAAATATAATTTCTTCCCTAAAGCACCACCAGGGTGGTATTTAGCAAAATCGTTGCTGGAAAAACCACGTAATTCTAACAAGCAAATGGCAAGTGCATCACCAATTACAAGTTGTGCCGTTGTACTTGTAGTAGGCGCTAGGTTATGTGGACAAGCTTCTTTTTCAACATAAGTGTTTAAAATAAAATCGGCATGTAGTCCTAAAAAAGATTCTGTATTACCAGTAATAGCAATCATTTTATTTTTTGCACGTTTTATTAAAGGAAGAAGGACCTTAATTTCAGGAGTGTTGCCACTTTTAGAAATACAAATTACTACATCATCTTCAAGAATTAACCCTAAATCACCATGAATAGCATCCGCAGCGTGCATAAAAACAGCAGGTGTACCAGTAGAATTTAGCGTAGCTACAATTTTGTTAGCAATAATTGCACTTTTGCCAATACCTGTTATAATAACGCGTCCTTTAGAATTGTAAATGAGTTGTGTAGCCTCTGCAAAATCATTAGTTATTAAGCTAGACAAGTTTAAAATGGCTTTACTTTCCATTTCAATAGTATGCTTCGCGATTTCAATAATGGAATTTTTGTCGTTCAAAATTTATTTTTTTGAGTTGATGTTTAAAGATTTTGTTATCTTTAGTGTTAATCAAATTGAATTTTGTTGTAATTTGAAAATTCGTTACAAAACTAACGAAAAAAATATGAGGGTTCTCTAAATGCTTTATGAAATTAATTAACCAAAATTTCTGCATATATAGAGATTTAATCAAACAATAATTTTATACAATTCATGTCAATAACAAAAAGCGACTTGCATGCTTCGCTAAAAAAATATTTTGGATTCAATAAATTCAAAGGACTTCAAGAAGGTGTTATAGAAAGCTTATTATCAGGAAAACACACATTCGTTATTATGCCAACAGGTGGTGGTAAATCATTATGTTACCAATTGCCTGCGCTAATGCAAGAAGGAACAGCTATTGTAGTTTCTCCTTTAATTGCTTTAATGAAAAATCAAGTAGATGCCTTAAGAGGCATTTCTAAAGAGCATGGTGTTGCGCATGTATTAAACTCTTCATTAAACAAAACAGAAATAAAACAGGTTAAAGAGGATATAGTTAATGGCATTACAAAATTACTATATGTAGCGCCAGAATCATTAACTAAAGAAGAGAATGTTGAATTCTTAAGGTCAGTAAAGGTGTCGTTTATGGCTATTGATGAGGCGCATTGTATAAGCGAATGGGGACATGATTTTAGACCAGAGTACAGAAATTTGCGTCATATTATAAAACGTATAGGTGATCATATTCCAATGATTGGTTTAACCGCTACGGCAACACCTAAAGTTCAAGAAGATATTATTAAGAATCTGGGTATAGGAGGTGCTAAAACGTTTAAAGCATCTTTTAATAGACCTAATTTATATTATGAAGTAAGACCAAAAACTAAAAATGTAGATGTTGATATTATTCGTTTTATAAAACAGAATGATGGGAAATCAGGTATTGTTTATTGTTTGAGTAGAAAACGTGTTACAGAGTTAGCACAAGTTCTTCAGGTAAACGGCATAAATGCAGTGCCTTATCATGCAGGGTTAGATGCCAAAACACGCTCAAGTCATCAAGATAAATTCTTAATGGAAGATGTAGATGTAGTGGTAGCAACTATAGCATTTGGTATGGGAATCGATAAACCCGATGTACGTTTTGTAATTCATCATGATATTCCTAAAAGTATAGAAAGTTATTACCAAGAAACGGGTAGAGCAGGACGTGATGGAGGCGAAGGCCATTGTTTAGCATATTATGCCTATAAAGACATCGAAAAATTAGAAAAGTTCATGTCAGGAAAACCTGTTGCAGAACAGGAAATTGGGCATGCACTACTGCAGGAGGTTGTCGCTTTCGCGGAAACGTCTATCTCTAGAAGAAAATTTATTCTTCATTATTTTGGTGAAGAGTTCGATACTAAAACTGGCGCAGGCGGCGATATGGATGATAACGTAAGGCATCCTAAAAAGAAAGTTGAAGCTAAAGATGAAGTGAAATTACTTTTAGAAACTATCGATAATACTAACGAAAAGTACAAATCCAAAGATTTGGTAAATGTTATAATTGGTAAAGAGAATGCCTTGATTAACTCTCACAAAACTAACGAGCAACCCTTTTTTGGAGCAGGAAAACACAAAGACAATAAATATTGGATGGCTCTATTAAGGCAAGTATTAGTTACTGGTTTCCTTAAAAAAGACATTGAAACTTACGGTGTTATCAAGTTACAAGACGAAGGTAGAAACTTTATAAAAAAGCCAGAATCGTTTATGATGACTGAAGATCACATATTTGAAGGTGAGCAAGAAGATGGTAGCATAATTACCGCCCAAAAAGGAAGTGGCGCAGTAGCAGATACTGTTTTAATGAGTATGCTAAAAGATCTACGTAAAAGCAATGCTAAAAAACTAGGCGTACCACCTTTTGTTATTTTTCAAGATCCTTCTTTGGAGGATATGTCATTAAAATATCCTGTTAATCTAACCGAGTTAAGTAATGTTCATGGTGTTGGAGAAGGTAAAGCTAGAAAATACGGAAAAAGTTTCGTAGCACTTATAGAAAAGTATGTTGATGAAAACGATATTGTTCGTCCAGATGATTTAGTTGTAAAATCTACAGGTATTAACTCTGCCAATAAATTATACATTATTCAAAATGTGGACAGAAAGTTACCGCTAGATGATATTGCATCTTCGAAAGGCATGTCTATGGCCGATTTTATAAAAGAAATGGAGGCTATTGTGTATTCTGGCACTAAATTGAATATAGACTATTGGCTTCATGATATTCTAGATGAAGACCAACAAGAAGAAATCCATGATTACTTTATGGAATCTGAAACTGATGATATAAACGCCGCTATCGATGAGTTTGATGGCGATTATGATGACGAAGAACTTCGTTTATACCGTATAAAGTTTATTAGTGAAGTAGCTAATTAATTATGCTGTAATTTAGGCGTTACCCAAGGGTCGGGCTTGATGTTTATCTTGAGCGCAGTCGAAAGGTTACAATCTTTTTATTCGTACCTCATAAAAAGGATTTCCTCTGCAATCCCTAACGCATTTATATGCTAGCTTATTTTTTAAATTGAAAGTTATTTTGTTTATGGAGAGGTTCGTTTAACGTGTTTGTA
>NZ_CAXBLF010000084.1:0-10399 GCF_963976535.1 uncultured Algibacter sp.
GTTAGGGATAGCAATGGAAAGCCCACAGTGAGGCACGAGCGAGGACTTGTAATGTATAGCCCGACCCTTAGGGTAACGCCCAGAAAATATATTTTCAAAAAAAAACCAAAAATGTTTGGTGTGTCAAAAAATGAACTACTTTTGTAACTCTTTTTAGGTTAATAACTTAAAGAATAGCTGAACACTTTGAACCTTGTTTCTATGTTCGGGCTTTTGAAAATTAGGAAGTCATATTCAAAAGCTGCTTACAGATTAAGCAACCGAATTTTAAAGCTAACTTCCGTTTCTCCTATATATGCTATACAGCATGAATATGGCTTTGTGCCTACAACTCGAAGAGAGTTTCGTATTTGATATTGTTAATTTTTTATTGACTGAACGTGTAGTTAATACACCAATTACATCTTTAACTTTTATTAAAATATTACATTACATTGAATACAAAATATATTGATTTAATCAATCAAACTTTTGAATTTCCACAAGAGGAATTTAAAGTTGATAAGGGGCAGTTGCATTTTCATGGAGTTGATTTAATGGAGCTTACAAAACAGTATGGTGCGCCATTAAAATTTACGTATTTACCGCAAATATCTAACAATATTAATAAAGCGAAAACATGGTTTGCTAAGGCTATTAAAAAGTACAATTATAAAGGCGGCTACAACTATTGTTATTGTACTAAAAGCTCACATTTTAAACATGTTTTAGATGAGACTTTAAAGAATGATATCCATATTGAAACGTCTTCGGCTTTTGATATTGATATTGTAGAACGTTTAAAGGCAGAAGGCAAAATTACCAATGATACGTTTGTAATTAGCAATGGTTTTAAGCGCACACAGTATATTACAAATATTGCGCGATTAATAAATAATGGACATAAAAACGCCATACCTATTATTGATAATTACGAGGAAATTGATTTGCTATCACAAGAAATTGGCGGTAAGTTTAAAGTTGGAATTAGAATAGCCTCAGAAGAGGAACCAAAGTTTGAATTCTATACGTCTCGTTTAGGTATTGGCTATAAGAATATTGTGTCGTTTTACAAAAATCAGATTGCTAATAATGAGAAAGTAGAACTTAAAATGCTCCATTTTTTTATAAATACAGGAATTAGAGATAACGCCTATTATTGGAATGAGCTTTTAAAATGTTTGAAGGTATATACCAGTTTGAAAAAGATTTGTCCGACGCTTGATAGCTTAAATATTGGGGGAGGTTTCCCTATAAAAAATTCGTTGGCTTTTGATTTTGATTATGAGTATTTGATTGATGAAATTATAAATCAAATAAAATTAACATGCGAAGAAGAAGAAGTTGATGTGCCAAATATTTTTACCGAGTTTGGAAGTTTTACTGTTGGAGAAAGTGGTGGAGCAATTTACGAAGTGTTATATCAAAAACAGCAAAACGATCGTGAAAAGTGGAACATGATAAACTCATCTTTCATTACGACTTTACCAGATACTTGGGCTATTAATAAACGTTTTATTTTATTGGCTGTAAACCGTTGGCAAGATAGTTACGAGCGTGTGTTGTTAGGTGGTTTAACCTGTGATAGTGATGATTATTATAATAGTGAGCAGCATATGAATGCTATTTATATGCCAAAATACAATAAAGATAAACCTTTGTATATCGGCTTCTTTAATACGGGTGCTTACCAAGAATCTATTGGTGGTTTTGGTGGTTTGCAACACTGTTTAATTCCGTCGCCAAAGCATATTTTAATTGATAGAGATGCAGACGGAAATATCACTACAGAAGTATTTTGTGAACAACAAAAAAGTGAAGACTTACTTAAAATTTTAGGTTACGATAAACCTCAAAAGGTTATTGCCAAAAAAGAGGTTTTCGAATTGACCGAAACTTACAACTAAAAAAATGAAACTAACATACGCTGGAATTCCAGAAGAATTTGCCAAATTAGAGCAAGCAAAAATTGTTTTAATTCCTGTGCCTTATGATGGCACTAGTACCTGGCAAAAAGGAGCAGATAAAGGTCCTGAAGCTTTTTTAGAAGCTTCCGAAAACATGGAACTTTATGATATTGAAACAGGTACCGAGGTATATCAACAAGGTGTCTTTTTAGCTGAGGCTGTTACAGAAAACAGCTCGCCTGAAGCTATGGTTGATGCGGTACACCAAGCCACTAAAAAATACATCAAAAAAAATAAGTTTGTAACCATTTTTGGTGGTGAACATTCTATTTCTATTGGTACTATTCGAGCGTTTAACGAAATGTATCCAAGTTTAACCGTGTTACATATTGATGCGCATGCAGATTTACGCAAGTCATACGATGGTTCTACTTGTAATCACGCTTGTGCTGTTTATGAAGCGAGCCAAAACACCAATTTAATTCAAGTAGGGATTCGCTCAATGGACATCATCGAAAAAACGGTTATGGATGAGGATAAAGCCTATTTTGCTCATGATATGGCTGTGGATGATACTTGGATGGATTCTGCTATCGACCAAATGACAGATAGTGTATTTATCACTTTCGATTTAGATGCCTTTGATCCTTCAATTATGCCAAGTACTGGAACACCAGAACCTGGTGGTTTATTATGGTATGAAACGCTTGACTTTTTAAAACAAGTGTTTCAAGAAAAGAACGTGGTTGGGTTTGATATTGTTGAGCTTTGTCCAGATAACAAAGAAAAATCATCAAATTTTTTAGCAGCAAAATTATATTATAAGATGTTAAGCTATAAATTTATGAATGATGCTACGGAAGATAATTATGATAACGCTTACGATAATACAGAACATAAAAAGAACACTTTAAAATTTACTGACGATGACAACTACTAAAGGCCCTATTTCTCAATTTATAGAGAAACATTATTTACATTTTAATGCAGCGGCTTTAGTTGATGCAGCAAAAGGATATGAAGATCAATTAAATAATGGTGCAAAAATGCTAGTGTCTTTGGCAGGAGCTATGAGTACAGCAGAGTTAGGTAAAAGTTTTGCAGAAATGATTCGTCAAGATAAAGTGCAAATCATTTCTTGTACAGGTGCAAATCTAGAAGAAGATATTATGAATTTGGTAGCACATTCGCATTACAAACGCGTGCCTAATTATCGCGATTTAACACCTCAAGATGAATGGAATTTGTTAGAAAAAGGTTTAAACCGTGTTACAGATACGTGTATTCCTGAAGAAGAAGCTTTCCGTCGTTTACAAGTGCATATTTTTAAAATTTGGAATGATGCTGAAGCTAAAGGCGAACGTTATTTACCGCATGAGTATATGTACAAAATGTTGTTATCTGGAGTTTTAGAGCAATACTATGAAATCGATTTAAAAGATTCTTGGATGTACGCTGCTGCAGAAAAAAACTTGCCGATTGTATGTCCTGGATGGGAAGATAGTACCATGGGAAATATTTTTGCGAGTTACGTTTTAAAAGGTGAATTAAAAGCTAGCACCATGAAATCGGGTATTGAATACATGACTTTTTTAGCTGATTGGTACACCGAGAACTCTAAAAATGGCATTGGTTTCTTCCAAATTGGTGGAGGAATCGCAGGTGATTTTCCAATATGTGTGGTGCCCATGTTGTATCAAGATATGGAACGTTCAGATACTCCGTTTTGGAGTTATTTTTGTCAAATAAGGGATTCTACAACAAGTTATGGGTCGTATTCTGGGGCTGTGCCAAATGAAAAAATCACTTGGGGAAAGTTAGATATAAATACACCAAAATTCATAATAGAAAGTGATGCAACTATTGTTGCACCATTAATTTTTGCTTATTTATTAGGACAATAATCATGGAAGAAAATAAAATTGATAATATAGAACTTAAGTATTTAACTGTTGATGATTTTAAAGAACTAAAAGAAGCCACTCTAGAGTCCTATGGTGGCGTACTAAATTCTTATTGGAAAAAGCATCATATAGAAGATTTAACATCTATGTTTCCTGAAGGACAGGTTATTATAAAAATTGATGGAGACATCGCAGGCTGTGCATTATCTCTTATTGTAGATTACGATAGTATTGACGATGAGCACACTTATGAGGATATTATAGGTGGAGAATCTTTTAAAAATCACCATCCAGATGGCGATGTACTTTATGGGATTGATGTATTTATAAAACCACAGTATAGAGGCTTGCGTTTAGGAAGAAGACTGTATGATTATAGAAAAGAAGTTTGCGAAAACCTAAACTTAAAAGGCATTGTTTTTGGAGGTAGAATGCCTAATTTCCATAAACATAAAGAACTAACACCAAAACAATACATTGAAAAAGTAAAACGTAAAGAAATTCATGATCCTGTTTTAAATTTTCAAATATCTAACGATTTTCATCCAGTTCGTGTTTTAAAAGGTTATTTAGAAGGTGATACAGCATCAAACGAATATGCTGTTTTAATGGAATGGGACAACATCTATTATACAAAGCCTAATAAAAAGGCTAGTACAGTAAAAACAATTGTTCGATTGGGCTTAATACAATGGCAAATGCGTCCATATAAAGGATTGGACGATTTAATGCAGCAAGTGGAGTATTTTATTGATAGTGTAGCAGCCTATAGGTCAGATTTTGCTGTATTTCCAGAATTTTTCAATGCACCATTAATGGCAAAGTATAATCATATGCACGAGCCAGATGCTATTAGAGAATTAGCTAAATATACTAAGGTCATTGTTGAAAAAATGCAACAATTATCCATTTCGTATAATATTAATATTATCACAGGAAGCATGCCAGAACTCATTGATAATAAATTATTTAATGTAGGTTATTTATGCCGTAGAGATGGTAGTTTAGAGCGTTATGAAAAAATTCACGTAACTCCAGATGAAGCTAAAGTTTGGGGCATGCAACGCGGTAATAAATTACAAACTTTTGAAACCGATTGCGGAAAAATAGGAATTTTAATATGTTACGATTCTGAGTTTCCAGAGCTTTCAAGGTTATTAGCAGACGAGGGCATGGATATTTTATTTATTCCTTTTTTAACAGATACACAAAATGGATATTCTCGTGTTCGATTATGTGCTCAAGCACGTGCTATAGAAAATGAATGTTATGTTGCAATCTCTGGGAGTGTAGGTAATTTACCTAATGTAAATAATATGGATATTCAATATGCGCAATCTGCTGTATTTACGCCTTGTGACTTTTCATTTCCTAGTAATGGAATTAAAGCAGAAGCTACAACAAATACAGAAATGATCTTAGTTGCAGATGTTGATTTAAGTTTATTAAGAGAATTGCATTCTTTTGGCGCCGTTAAAAATTTAAAAGACAGAAGAAAAGATTTTTACGATGTTATTCGTGTTAAATAATGATAAATAGTATCTTTAACTTGTAACTAACTTTTTTACCCCATAAAAATGAAAAACAGAAATGATAATTTAAAACGAGTCATTGTTGATTTTAAAAAATTAACCCCAGAAATACTAGCCCTATTAGTTGAAAGATACCCTGATGGTTATGATGATGATCAAATTATATCTTTTAGAAACCAACATAATGACATGATTGAGGCTGTTGAAGTCATTACTGAAGACACCAAGTATTTGGTGAAAGTGAGTTCGAAACTAGTAGTAACTATGGAAAATTATGATGAAGATGATTATGAAAACTTTGATAACGATGATCCAGAAGCTGTCCAAGATCCTGAAATAGCTGACGAAGATACAGAAGATAACGATTAAAATAATTTAGTATTATGAGAACTGCCGCTTTTAAATCCTACAAAAACGGTTATTACAATTTTTGGTTTGAAAACGGCGATGAGCTAGCCTTTGAGGAGGTGCATCCGCGTGTTTTAAAACAATATGACTTAAGAAATGACAAAAGTTTAATTGATAAAGATTTCAGAATTACGTTCATTGAAGACGGAGATGATGAAAATCCTATCTATATAGTAGAAAGCCTTAAACCTCTTTAATTAATATATAAGTATGAGCACAACATTTCATATGTCGTTACCATGTTTAAGTATAAAAGCAACCAAAATTTTTTATATCCATAACATTGGTGCCACCTTAGGTAGAAACACGGAAAATTGGGTAGATATTAATCTGTTTGGAAATCAATTAACATTTATTAAAGCCGAAAAATTCAATTTTAATAGTCCTAATTATGTATTTGAGGGTAAAATATTACCGTCTTTTCATTTTGGTATAGTTTTAGATATAAATGTTTGGGAAGCGATTTATGCTAAGCTCAGAAATAAAAATTTACATTTAGTTGAGGAAAATAATTTTTTGAAAGATAAATCTGGAGAACACAACTCATTCTTTATAAAAGATCCAAACGATTATATGTTGGAATTTAAATGTTTTAAAAATCCAGAAAATATGTTTACTTAAAATTAGGACTCATAAAATTAATTCAAAAAACAGAATAAAAAGTATCTTTAATGTAATGACTATCAGTTGTTTTTAATTAAATTTATGTCAATTATAACTTGTATTGAGTAAGTGTTTTCCGAAAATAGAATTTTAGTTAACTTTTTAATTTTTTATATAATGAACAAAAAAAAATTAATTGTATTGGGTGGTTTAATATTGGTTTTTTTAACACTGTCAAGTTTTAAGGCTCCAATAGATTTAAATGATACTATTCTTGAAGTTGAAGCTCAAGAAGGATTAATAGTTTATGCTACTTACGACGGTAAAGAAGATTATGGTTATAATTTTATAACAAAAGACAGAGATGGAGAAGCGCAGACCTTAACGTTTCATAAAGTTGATGATGGGGTTTTAACAGCTTTCGATTTAAACGCTGAAACTTTTGTAGGGACTAAGTTTAAAATCACGTTTAATAGAGATTTAAAACTATCAAAGGATGAAGATGGAATGGATGATGAAGATGAAACGAATACCATCACGAAACTAGAAAAGTTGTAGTTCTTGTTGTGCTGAACTCTTTCACTGGGTGGAGTCTAAGAGCGTGTTAGCATCTCATAAAACAAAAATTCAGGCTTCCTTTATGGGAGCTTTTTTTATGAAGACTTCCCAAATAAAAACGCCATAAACAACTGCATACTCTAAAGCAATAACCCAAAGATTTTCAGATTTATCTGCTTTATTAAGGTTTATATAAGCCAAATAACTAAGTATGATAACAAAACTCCAAACCAACGGAAATTTATATTTAGTAAATACCGATAAAAATAAAAGTGTAGCCACATACCAAGGATGCACCGTAGTGGTTGTAAAATAGTAGAATGATAATACCAGTAGCATGGCTGTAATAAGCTCAATTGGTGTCTTGTTTCTTCTAAAAAACGTGATAATTATAACAAACAGAATAACAAGTATGGGCGTTACAGTTCCAATAATGGCAATTTCGTTGTAGCCTCTAAATAAGTATCCAATTTCTCTGGCTATATAGTACATACTGCCATTAAATTCGAAGTTTTGAAACCAAAGCGCCACCGTTTTTGAGTAGTTGTTTATGAATTCTGAGGAATAGAATGGTGCAAAAAGTAGGAGTGTTGTAATAATGACTATGACATAAAATCCAACTAATCGTGTCAGGTTGAGCGCAGTTGAAACCTTCTTTACGTCATTGCGAGGAGCGGGCTTAGCCTGCACTGAGCGCAGTCGAAGTGAAGCAATCTCATCCATAGAAGTAGATTGCCACACTTCGTTCGCAATGCCGTTATCATTGTCCCCTTGAGGGGACTTTAGGGGTGTTTTTTCTACCGTCTTCGAGCCTCCAAAAACAAACCACTGAAAAAACAAAGGCAAAAAGATTAAAGGAATCAGTTTAACAGAAATAGATACCGCCAAAACTAACGCCGCAAATTGCCATTTGCCCATATAAAGCAAATACAAACTCCACACTAAAAAGAAAATCATAACGCCTTCAAAATGCAGATTACCGGTAAGTTCTATAATGATGAACGGGTTTAATATATACCAGAAGATATTATAAACGGGAATATTCAGTTTTTCTAAAAGTTTTTTTCCAAAGTGAAGCGTCCCAAAATCGGCAGCAATAATCAGTAATCGCATGACGACTATCGAACCTAAAATACTTTTTCCAGCAAACAGCGCAGCAATGCTAAAAAAAAGCTGATTTATGGGCGGGTAATTAGTAAAATGGCCAGCATTTAAGTCGCCCATACCTTCGCGTAATGTTTGTGCTTCTGCCACAGGAAACTCACCTTGGCTTATAAACCAATCTACTGTAAACAAATAGGGGTTTATACCTTCTAAAATCATTCGGCCATCCCAAATAAAGCGGTAAAAATCTTGTGATAGGTTTGGGATAGCCAATATAAAAATGGCTCGAAACCCAAAAGCTAAATACGTTAAGAATTGAGTATTACTTTTAAAACGCTGCACCAATATATAGAACAAAACAAACAACACAGTGTAAAGTGTGATGAGTTTTAAATAATCTGTTCTCAATAAATCGTAAGCAAAAGCCCAATAACATAACATGCTTAATAATACCATTAATAGTGGCATTTTATTAAGTTTTAAAAACGTTGGGTTTAAAAGCATCTGGTAAATATATGATTATTTGTTTGTCTTAATGAATGGGAATTGCTTACTTGATTTTGGTAAAAAAAATAGCTAACTTCGTTTAGTGCTTGATAAAAAATATTAAAACGATTTCTTATCAGTCATCAGTTGGTGGTAATTATTTAAAGGAAATCTATGAACAGATTAATATTACTTTTATTCAGTATCGTAATTGCAATATCATGCAAAACGAATTCTCCGGTTGACAATGCTTTGCAAAAAGAATTAGAATCTGGAATTATTGAGGGTTTCTTAAGTGAAGATGGTACAGTTGAAAAATACCTTGGAATACCCTACGCCCAACCTCCTGTTGATAATCTTAGATGGAAAGCGCCACAAAAACCTGAGCCTTGGCAAGGTGTTTTAAAAACCCAGAAATACGGTAATATAGCCATGCAATATAAATTTGCAGATTGGGTAAATTTTGATGAAGATAAAATAAGTGAAGATTGCTTGTATTTAAATGTTTGGAAGCCCAGAGATGTTGGAGATAGGAAATTACCTGTTTTAGTAAACATTCACGGAGGTGGTTTAATGGCAGGAGAAGGCTCAGGACCTCAATTGGAAGGCTCCAGTATGGCCAAAAAAGGAATGATAGTAGTTACCATAAATTACCGACTTAATATTTTTGGTTTTTTTGCACATCCGGAATTAAGCGCAGAAACCGGCTATAATGGATCTGGAAACTATGGTTATATGGATCAGCAGTTCGCCTTACAATGGGTAGAGAACAACATTGAAGTATTTGGAGGCGATTCAAACCGCATCACAATCGCAGGAGAATCGGCTGGATCGTGGTCGGTTCTTTCTCTAATAACATCGCCTTTATCAAGAGATTTAATTGCAGGTGCTATTGGGTCAAGTGGTGGTGTAATTCCTCTTTTGTCTATGGAGGAAGCTGAAAAAAGAGGCGCATTGGCACAAGAGAAATCAGGACTCAAAACCATTGCCGAATTGAGACAAGCACGTACAGAAGACATTCTTGATATTTACAAGAACTCGAATTCTTTTGATTATACACCAACTTTAGATAATTATGTTTTCACAAAAGATATACCTGACATTTATAAAGCCCAAGAACAGGCTAACATTCCATTATTAATTGGCTGGAATTCTGTTGAATTACCTCCAGAAGTCTATCTTAGAGGTCCCAACTACACCAAGGCAAACTTCGTAAATATTACCAAGGAATTGTATCCTGTCCACTCTGAAAAAATTTTAGCGATGTTTCCTCATGAAACTGAAGACGAAATTATATGGTCCGCCATAGATTTAGCCTCAATACGGTTCATTGGACTGGGTGCGTGGAAGTGGTTTGATTTGCATCGTAAACATAGCGGTCAACCTGTGTATAGGTACTTGTATACCAAGGTGCATCCGCCGCATAAATCAGTTGACATGGCAACATACAAACCGCCGCTTGGAGCTTACCATGCTCAGGAAATTGCTTATTCGTGGGGAAACCTTCCGTTAGTGACTGATTTCAATTATTCAGAGAATGACTATAAAGTATCAGCTATTATACAGGGTTACTTTTCTAACTTTATCAAAACAGGTAACCCCAATGGGGATCAATTCCCTAAGTGGCCTGCTGTTGAACCCAATAACGAATCGCCTATGATTATGAAAATAGATACAGAAACTAAATTAGTACCAGCATCTTTAGATTATAGAATTCGATTTTTTGACGATTCAGGTTTTCCTTATTGGTGGAACTAGAATAAAAATTTAATAACATACATAACATCTACTAACAATTTTAGTCATAAAGCTAAATTTAATGTTCAATCAAAAAATAGTGAATTTTTGTCGCTTTGTTCTTATTTAGGGCTTGCTGATTTTCTAAAAAAATAGACATAACTAATTATCAATCAATATA
>NZ_CAXBLF010000085.1:0-10398 GCF_963976535.1 uncultured Algibacter sp.
TCTCCTTTAAAAACTTTAGATACCTCAACAGTATTGGCTGTATATATTAATCTGTGATCTGCATCCCAAAATGTTCTTTGCGCTACAACCTTACCCTCTATAACTAAGCTAGAATTTTCAACTTGTTCTTTAAGTGATATTTCTCTTAATGAAACTTGCGCAGAAACAGATAAGAAGCATGTAAAAAAAGCTAATGCAATTAAGGTGAATTTTAATGGTAATTTTCTAGTCATAATCTAATAATTTAAATAAAAAATAGTGGAGGGATTACCAAATATAGGAAAATATCGTTTAAGATTTATTTAGTTTTGCTACATTTAAAAATCTTAACACACATTTTACATGAAATATTTCCAAATAGACAAATCGCTTTTTGAAACAAACAGAGCAAAATTTAAGGCCAAAATGCAACCTCATAGTTTGGCTGTTTTTAACTCTAATGATATTTATCCTATAAGCGCAGATAGCACGATGCCTTTTGAGCAACATAGAGATATTTTTTATTTAAGTGGTGTTGATCAAGAAGAAAGTATCCTTGTCCTTTTTCCTGATTGCCCCAAAGAAAAACACCGCGAGATATTATTTTTAAAAGAAACAAATGAACATATTGCTATTTGGGAAGGCGAAAAACTTACTAAAGAAAAAGCTTTTGAAACTAGTGGTATTAAAACGGTGTATTGGTTACAAGACTTGGAAAAAGTCATGTTTGAAATACTGACACAATGTGATACGGTTTACATTAATACCAATGAACATTATCGAGCAAATGTTGAAACTGAAACGCGTGAAGACCGATTTACCAAATGGTTAAAAAACAAATACCCTGCTCACGCCGTTGCAAAAAGCAATCCTATATTGCAACGCTTACGCTCAGTAAAAGAACCTATTGAAATTGACTTGATTCAAAAAGCTTGCGACATTACCGAAAAAGGTTTTCGTAGAGTGTTAGGTTTTGTAAAACCTGATGTTTGGGAATTTGAAATTGAAGCAGAATTTATGCACGATTTTTTGCGACACCGCTCAAAAAAGTTTGCATACACACCTATTATTGCTTCTGGAAATAATGCTAATGTATTGCATTACATTGAAAATAATCAACAATGTAAAGCAGGCGATTTAATTTTAATGGATGTTGGAGCAGAATACGCTAATTACTCCAGTGACATGACTCGTAGTGTTCCAGTGTCTGGTCGTTTTTCTGAAAGACAAAAAGCAGTTTATAATGCTGTGCTTAGAGTGAAAAATGAGGCGACAAAAATGCTTGTTCCTGGAACAGATTGGGCTGAATATCATGTTGAAGTTGGAAAAATTATGACCAATGAATTACTTAGTTTAGGCTTAATTGATAAAGCCGATGTGCAAAACGAAAACCCTGAATGGCCAGCATACAAAAAATACTTTATGCATGGTACTAGCCACCACATGGGATTAGACACGCATGATTACGGCATACTAACTGAGCCTATGCGAGCTAATATGGTATTTACTGTTGAACCAGGCATTTATATTCCAGATGAAGGCTTTGGTATTAGACTAGAAGATGACGTAGTTATTCAAAAAGCAGGAGAACCTTTTAACCTTATGAGAAACATACCAATTGAAGCAGATGAAATAGAAGATATTATGAATGCATAAATCAAAGGAGTTCTAGCCTTTAAGTTCACAGAAGTTGAAAATATTTTTAACATCTATAAGCTTAACCCTCCTAATTTCGATTTCATCGAAATTGTCCTCCCTTTAAAACAAAGGGAGGAACAAGTTCCGATTATATTTTAGAACACATTTAAAAAAAATGGTAGTTTTGAAAAAAAAAGAAAGGATCGTTGAAAAACGACCCTTATAGCTAAAAAATCTAATATTGTAATTTACAGAGTGACTAATTCAAATAAATAATCATTTAGTTTTTGTAGCGTATTAATTTTATCTTTTGAATCGATTAATAAAGATATATTGTTCTTACTTCCACCATAAGAAATCATTCTAATTTTTACATCTTGTAATATTTGGAATAATTTATAAGTATCTTGATGATTTACTACTGAATGCCCAACCAAACACACGATGCTTTGGTTTTTATCAACTTCAATAGATGCTATCTTTTCTAATTCAGCTAATATAATATCAAGATTTTTATCATCATCAATGGTTAATGAAACGGCCACCTCCGATGTTGTAATCATATCGATAGACGTTTGGTAAGTCTCAAAAATTTCAAAAACTTTCTTTAGAAAACCATGCGCTTGCAACATTCTTGCCGATTTAATTTTAATCGCCGTAATATTATCTTTTGCAGCAATGGCTTTTATTCCATTCCCTGATGTACTTTTAGAAATTAAAGTTCCATGAGCATCAGGTTTCATGGTGTTCTTTAATCGAACAGGGATACTGTCTTTTCTAACTGGCGTTACCGTTTGTGGATGCAATATTTTAGCTCCAAAATAAGCCAACTCCGCAGCTTCTTCAAATGATAAGTTTGAAATGGCACTTGTGTTTTCAACATACCTAGGATCGTTATTATGCATCCCATCTATATCAGTCCAAATTTGAACTTCTTCCGCTTTAATTGCTGCCCCAATAATAGTTGCTGTATAATCACTCCCGCCACGTTGAAGGTTTGAAATATGGCCTTCATCATCTAAACAAATAAATCCTTGGGTGATATAAATTTCTGAATCTTCAGCATTATCTAAAACATTTTCAAAATGTTCTTTTATGTATTCAATATCTGGTTCTTTAAACGCATCAATTCGCATAAAGTTTAACGCTGGTAATATTGAAGCACGAATACCTTCTTGTTTTAAATAGCTATTAAACATGTAAGTTGAAAGCAATTCACCCTGTGCTAAAATCTGATTTTCTATGGTTTCAGAAAAATCCTTATAAGTGCATTCAACTAAAAGTTCAAAAATACTTGAAATATAATTTTTAACATCATTATTTAAAAGAGCGTCACTTAATAGGGTATCAATAGTATTAAAGTATGTTTCGTGTAGTTTATTTAACTTATCAATAGCATCATTTAATTTACCCGCATCAATATCTTGAGCTATTGAAACCAATTGATTTGTTGTACCAGACATAGCCGAAAGCACTACAACCTTTTTATGGCCATCGTTAATAATGTGCTTAACATTGCCCATATTTTCAACCGATCCTACTGAAGTTCCACCAAACTTTAATACTTTCATCCGTTTCTTTTTATTGCTTTTAAATTCTCAGATGTAACCTTCATGAGAAAAATAATCAATCCATTGTGTTTAATGATTATTTTAAATCATACCATTTTCATTGATTTGATGAACAAAACTATAACTCATTTACTTAACAACTATGTTTCTTAAAAAAAAGAGTTATTTTTACACATATTGTTAAATAATTAACATTCAGATAGATTAAATACATGAAAACGGTATCAAATTGTGTTGAAGACATATTAATAACACAGCCTTATTTAGAAGAAGCCTTATCAAGAAAAATCATAAATTTTAGCGCTTTAGCTATTGAGCTTGTAGAACCCATAAGCAAAATGCTCAAAAAGGATGTAAAACCTGGAGCTATAATGATGGCTTTAAGGCGTTATAATCCTCCTGTAACTTTAGGTAATTCGATTAAAATGAAACGGGTAATTCAAAATCTTGGAGATATTACTGTGCGCTCAAACCTTACTGATTTTACCGTTAAAAACTCAACGACCTTAATTGACAATCATGCCAAAATATTAGAACGTATTAATAAAGATGATAAATTGTTCTACACATTTACCCGAGGTATTCATGAAAGCAATATTATTGTTTCTAGCAGTTTAAATGATTTTATAAAAAATCATTTGAAGAATGAAGCTTTTCTTGCTAAACAAGAAGATTTATCTGCAATTAGCATAAACCTTCCGCAAGACAATTCTAAAATAGCAGGTTTATATTATCATTTCTTTAAAAGATTAGCTTGGGAAGGTATTGTTTTGTATGAAGTTTTATCGACCACTAATGAGTTTACCATATTAGTTGAAGATGAATTTGTTGATAAGGCATTTACTGCTATTAAAAGAGTAAAATCTTAGTTTATTTGATGGCATGATTTTATCTTTGCTGGAGATAAATTGAGCATGTATTTAGAACATAAAGGCATCAACATTTTTTACACAGACGAGGGCAAAGGAAACACCATAGTATTACTTCACGGGTTTTTAGAAAATGCCTTAATATGGGAACCATTTATTTCAACGCTTTCAAAGCAAAATAGGGTTATTTGTATAGATTTATTGGGCCATGGCAAAACAGGTTGTCTCGGTTATGTTCACACCATGGAACTCATGGCTGAAGCAGTTGAAGCCGTATTAATACATTTAAAAATTAAACAATCAACTTTTATTGGTCATTCAATGGGTGGATATGTTTCTCTCGCTTTCGCGGAAAAAAATCCAGACGCAATAGAAGGGTTGTGTTTAATGAATTCAACAGCAAAAGCTGATTCGCCAGAAAAGAAAAAAAACAGAGATCGAGCTATTTTAGCTGTTAAACAAAATCATAAAACATTCATAAGATTGGCTATTGCTAATTTATTCAATCCTAAAAACAGAATTATTTTTTCAGAAAAAATAAAAGCCGTTATTGAAGACGCACAACAAACACCTATACAAGGTATTATTGCATCTCTTGAAGGTATGAAGATTAGAGAAAACAGAGAAGCTCTTTTACATTTCACACCTTTTAAAAAAATGTTGATTCTAGGGAAAAAGGACCCCGTAATGGACTATAAAAGTTTAATTTCTCAAATAAAAAATACCAAAGTTGAATTAGTAGAATTTCCTGATGGGCACATGAGTCATATTGAAAATAAAGATGATTTCCTACAAACAATAGTGCATTTCATCGAAAATTAATTGCTTTTTATCGGTTTATTCAATTTAATTCTTAGATTTAAGCACCCAATTGATTATATCATGAAAAAATCTGTTAACAAACCTACGCTTCTACCTAAAATGTATTGCAATCTTTTTGGGCATGATTACGAAGTTTCTAAGAGAGTAACCTACCATGTAAAAGAGTACACTTGCAGACATTGCAAAAAAGAATTAACTACCAATAGTAATGGTAAACTAATAGCACTTACGCCTAAATTTAAAGAGATAAATGCCATCTTAGAGCGTATTCACACCTCAAGAACTGAACGTTTAAAGCAAAAAACTCTCGCTTCATCGATTTATTAACCGTTTATTAACAAGGTAAGCTGGTTTTTAATACATTTAGCTGTCTCTCTAAAACAATTAATTATGCAAACAAAATGAAAAACATTCAATGTATGGTGTTTGGTCATGATTATAAAGTGACACGACACGTCACCTATCATGTTAAAGAATACACCTGTAAATCCTGTAAAAATGAGCTCACCACAAGTGGTAGCGGTAATTTAGTAGAGCTTACACCAAAATTTAGAGAAATAAATGATGTTCTTGAGCGTATACACCACAAACGTGTACTTAGAATTAACAAAAGAAAAAGCATTGTTATAACTCAACCAGAAGCAAAATTACATATTGCTTAATCATTAAAATTTTTCCAGCCCTGTGCTTTTAAAGGAATTCTTGTGTCTGCTCTTGTCACTAAATGAACACCTTCTTTTTCTTCTTTAATATAACCAATAACAGATAAATTAGGATTCGCCTTTATTTTCAGAAAATCGTCTTGTGAAATAGTAAAAAGAAGCTCATAATCCTCTCCTCCATTCAACGCCACTGTTGTACTATCAATATTAAATTCCTCGCAAGTAGAAATAACTTGAGGGTCTAACGGTATTTTTTCTTCATACAAATCACAGCCTACTTTACTTTGCTTACAAATATGGAGAATTTCAGAAGACAATCCGTCGCTAATATCAATCATAGATGTAGGTTTCACATTCAAGTCTGCTAATAACTTCGCAATATCTTTTCTGGCTTCTGGTTTCAACTGCCTTTCAATGATATAAGTATAAGGCTCTAAATCTGGTTGACTGTTAGGGTTTACTTTGTAAACTTCTTTTTCTCGTTCTAAAACTTGAAGCCCCATGTATGCTGCTCCTAAATCTCCTGAAACAACCAATAAATCATTTGGTTTTGCTCCGCTTCTGTAAACTTCATTTTCAGATTCTACTTCTCCAATTGCAGTAACAGAAATCAATAATCCTTTATTTGAAGATGTTGTATCTCCGCCAATAACATCAATATTATAAATAGTTGCGGCAAGTTCAATACCAGCATACAAATCCTCCAAAGCCTCTAGTGGAAACCTGTTGGACACCCCAATAGAAACTGTAACCTGAGTAGCTTTGGCATTCATCGCATAAACATCAGACAAATTAACAACTACCGCCTTATACCCCAAGTGTTTTAAAGGCATATAACTCAAATCAAAGTGCACACCTTCCAAAAGTAAATCAGTTGTAACAACAATTTTTTTGTTGTCAAAATTTAAAACTGCAGCATCATCACCAATACTTTTAATTGTTGACTTATGTTTTACCTTGAAGTTTTTTGTTAAATGCTCAATTAATGCAAATTCACCTAAGTCACTTAACTGCGTTCTCTGTTGATTTTTATCTTCTATCATTTGGCAAAAATAAGAAGCTATTTTTGTTTTTACTATCTTTATACTAAAACTAAATTTTTAAAGTTTTATTTACAAATCTTCCTATGAAATTTTTACGCCCTTTTTATGTCCTCTTTTTTGCATGCTTTCTAATTATTAGTACTCAATCTTGTAACGATGAACCTGTTGAATTAGCCACCATTGTTGATACAGATAATGACGGTATTGAAGACAGTTTAGACAATTGTCCTACAATTTCAAACCCAAATCAAGAAGATGATGACAATAATGGTATAGGTAATGCATGTGATGATGACGACGACGACGACGATGGTGTATTAGACGCGAATGATAATTGTCCTTTAGAGGCAAATCCAGACCAAGAAGATGATGATAATGATGGCATAGGAAATTTATGTGATGAAGATTATGTGGATCCTAACACGCCCTTTGCGATATGCGAAAATGGTTTTGCGGATATTTATCCTTGTAATGATTACGATTTAATGGCAAACATACCTTTAAACGTTTTTGGGGCTTCTGCTGGTAATGATTGCTGGGGATGGACAGATGAAACCACAGGAAAAGAGTATGCTTTAATGGCAACTAGTCATAACACAGCTTTTGTTGATATCACAAAACCAAATGACCCAATTTATTTAGGAAACCTACCAACTGCAACAACTGCGAGCCCTTGGCGCGATGTTAAAGTATACAAAGATCATGCTTTTATAGTTTCCGATTGTAGCTTTAGTGACCCTACATGTAATGACGACCATGGTATGCAGATTTTCGATTTAACGCGTTTAAGAAATGTAACAAATCCTCCAGAAACATTTACCTCAGATACGTATTTTACTGAATTTGGTAAGGCGCACAATATTGTAATTAATGACGAAAGTGGATATGCATATATAGTTGGCGCAGATAGAGGCTCTACTTTTCTTGGTGGCCCAATATTCATTAACATTCAAGACCCTAAAAATCCAATATCAGAAGGAGGTTTTAAAGAAGGTGGATACTCTCATGATGCACAAGTTGTAACATATAACGGTCCTGATTCAGATTATACTGGTCGCGAAATATTAATTGGTAGTAATGAAAACGAAGTGGTTATTGCTGATGTTACTAACAAATCTAATCCTGTAATCATTTCTACAATAAGTTATAATAATGTTTGGTATGCGCATCAAGGCTCGTTTACTGAAGACATGAAATATTTTATTGTAGGTGATGAATTAGATGAAGTTAGAGTTGGAGGGAATACAAGAACTATTATTTTTGATTTCACCGATTTGGATAATCCTGCTTATCATTTTAATTACATTGGTTCAACTGCAGCCATTGATCATAATGGATATGTAAAGAACAATATGTATTATTTTGCTAATTATAGAGCTGGTGTTCGCATGTTAGACATTTCTCAAATAGCAAATAGCACATTTACTGAAGTTGGTTTTTTCGATACTTACCCTACAGATAATAATACTGAATTTAATGGCGCTTGGAACGTGTATCCTTATTTCTCAAGTGGTAATATAATAATTAGCGACATTGAAAGAGGTTTATTCATTGTCAGAAAAAGTGATTTGTAATGTTCAAAAATGTTAATTTATTTGAAGAAACAGATATTTGTCCTAAGCGTTCCTTCCATTGCATTACTCTTTTTAAATTGTTCAAAAAAAGATAATTGACCCCAAAGAAACACGTGATACCATTACAACTGATTTTAAAAAAAACTTTAGGTGGCACAAAAAACGAAAGCGCTCAAGCGGTTGTAAAAACCTCGGATTGTGGTTATGCTATTTTAGGTCACGCCCAAAGTATGGACGGTGATATCACAAATAAATCTCATGAATCTTTTGATTATTGAGATTCAAAATTAGATACAAACGTAAGTATTATTTGGGAAAAACTTTTGGTTTCTTAAGATCAGACAGGTACACTTCGATTATTCAAAGTAATAATGGTGGATAGCTTAGAGTAAAATTTGAAATTATTTATTTTCTAAACAAAAGATTAATTTCCTTTATATGGCGGTTGCACTTATTTATTGCACTTAGAATGGTAAATATTTTAAAGCCTAAAGTCTTTTAAAAATCTTAAATGTGGAAGAAAGGTGAGAAAAAGCATAGAAGTGCGCACTATTTGATAAGAAACCCAATTGGACAAGTTTTTAAATATCCCAGATCTTTCTCTAAGAGTCTCCATTGTAATTTCACTACACTCGCTTATAATCTTTTCAAAGTCTGAGTGAAGGTTTTCGGCAAATTCTACGGATTGAATTTCTACGTTCATCTCAATACTTCCATAACAGCTAAGACTGTTCAGATTAAAAGAACCGACAATAGACCATTTGTTATCTACCATAGCTGCTTTTCCATGTACTACGGATTTGTTCCACTCATATATTTTTATATTGTGATTAAGTAATGATGCATACAAATGTTCGGTAGCTCTACGCACTAATGGCACATCGCTAGTTCCTGCTAAGATTACTTTTGTTTTTATTCCTTTGTTACAAGCTTTTATCAAAGCCTTTGTCAATTTGCTTCCAGGTAAAAAATATGAGGCTACAATAACTATTTCCTTTTCGGCATTACTAATAGCTTCTGTGTAAGCGTCACAGACTTCTGTTTTTCCTTGTAACCAGTCGTTTTGTAATACTCCTATTTGAGCATCACCAGCAGAATGTAAAACAGGTTTTATTTTTCTTGAACTTCCCTTTTTGAAAAAATAATCGCTACACAGTTTTTGTAAATCTTCTGCAGCAGGACAATATAATTGTACTGCATAATCAAGCCATGGTTCCGTATTCACATTTCCATGATATTTATCTCCAATATTAATACCACCAACCAATGCCGTACTTCCATCTGCTACAACAACTTTATGGTGCATACGTCGGCCTATATAAAAATTATTTAGTGAAAATAGAGGCGAGAAAAACCTTAATTGAATACCATGATCGAGTAAATCTTGAACAAAACTATCGGGAAGTGCCGCACTGCCATAAGCATCCAGTAAAATATAAACATTAACTTTTCTTAGGGCGGCTTCTTTTAAATAGTTGGCAATAAGGTTTCCCGTGTCATCATTTTCAAAAATGTAGGTTTGTAAATGAATTTCTTTTTCTGCCTTGTTAATTATTTCTTTTAACCGTACAAAATAATCTTCACCTGAATGAACCAGTTCAATATATTTTGTACCGTCTGCAGCCTTTAAAAAAGGCGTTTTATTATGTTCTCTAAAAACTTTCTTATGGTCCATCCTAATTATCTAAATCCTGATTGGTCAATAAATCCAGATCGACCGCTTTATTTTGTTGCTTCAAAAAATAAACTAGTCCTATTGCCGTTAAAACAATAACGCCCGAAATAATAAAAGGATAATAAAAACCACCAGCTATTAACCAAGTTCCCAATATTGGCCCAGCAATTTGACCTAAACTGATTATAGACGTTTGTATGGAAATATTTCTGCCTGTATGCTTTTTAGAGAGCAATGAAACGGCAGTGAGCAAATTAGGTGTTACCATAGATCCTCCAATGGCAAAAACAATTATGGTGATATAAATTAGTGAAGTCGCTCTAATAAAAGGAAATGCTATTAATGCGATACCACTAATTAGAAAACCCAAAGTCATCTGTTTTTTCCCGGATAGTATTTTTAGACCGTAAGTGGCAAATACAGGTTGCAGTATTGCCATAACCAATCCGCACAACATAAAACCAATTCCTACTTGGCTGCTTTTAAAGGATAATTCGTTTTTAGCAAATATTGAGAACACCGTTTCAAACAGTGTTATTGCAAACTGCAGTACAAAAGAGAGCAA
>NZ_CAXBLF010000086.1:0-10237 GCF_963976535.1 uncultured Algibacter sp.
GTTAGAGTAAGTTCTTTCATGTATTTAAAAGTTTATTCAAATTTAACAACTTTATTTAAGTACATGACAAAAATTTATTTTCAGTAATGCATTACTCGCAATTTTCAGGATAACAAAGACCTCACAGGTTTTCAAAACCTGTGAGGACTACTTAACAAAAAAGGTGTAATATGTTATATATGTGTAGTTTATAGTTCTGTTTTAAATTTTTTGTCATGTACTAAACAACTTTATAGTTTTTGAGTAGTATAATTCACTTCAAAAAAAATATAAAGTTGTTACGTTTGATGCCAGAAGATTTTTTACATTACATCTGAAAAATGTAAACTTACAAATACATGTTGTTTTATTAATTGTTTGTGATTTTTTCTTCTATTTTAAATCAATTAAATAACCGATTGATAAATTAAAAAAACTGGTGTTTTTTAATACAGGTTCTGTTTCAACACGCGACGGGAAATTTATGTTATAACCCAATTCAAAATCCCACGATTTGGTAATTAAAGTTAGAGGTATATTAACTTGGGTGTTTAATAAATCGAAAATGTGGTTATAAATATATTCGACTGTAGTTACATCACCTTGAGTATTTAATTGTTCTAAAGCGGTAGTTTGTTGTGCTACAACAAAGTTAATTTGCGGTCTGAATTTTAGTGTATAACCCTTTTCTTTGGTTATTGTTAAATTGGCGTAGCTACGTGAAACAATTTGTAAAGATTGGTCTGTTCCAAATAAATACGATGTCGCCAGTTTTGTGCCAAGAGTCCGTTTCTTATTTCGTACACCTAAACTTAAATCTATCGAGTTTGTAAAAGTGTCCCAACCATTGGCATAAAAATATCGGGTATATCCAACATTATAATTAACAAGCTTATCTTTACCAATAGTGTTATAGTAACCTAGAGAAATATTGGTAAAATCCCAATTAGGACTAAAGGTTTCGTAGTAAATACCAGAAATACTAACATTAAATCCTGAAGCGCTGTAATATGATATTTGTGGAACTATATTAAACTGATTGATTCCAGAATCACGACCAGTAAAAAAAGTATTACTGTTAAAAGAAACATTCGTGTAAATAAAATTATGAGTGTCGAATGAATCTAAAATATCATTCATAAATTGTTGGTCGTCAAAAAAGAGTTCATCAAGAAGTATATCTATTTCATCTTCTTTTGGCTCTTGGGCATATAAACTAGCCGAGGTTGCCACTGTAAACAGCAGCAACCAAAAAGCTAAGATTTGTTTGTTAAACATGGAGTGAGTTTTCATCTTTACTAGATTTAACTGCCTCCTCTATGATTACCGTTTCCACTACCCATACGGGTTCCATCATTATTTCTGGTTTTATCTCCATTACCTCCATGATCTCCAAAACCTTCGCCATTTCTCATTTCACCTTGACTAGATGATTGTCTGGTTTGTTGCATATGTTCTTGTAGCATTTTTCTTTGTTCTTGAGTACAAGATGCTCTAAATTGGTCTCTTAATTGACGTAATTGTCTTTCTTGACTTCTAACCATTTGATTTTGCGCATCATTGAAAGTTGCTCTTAAACGCATTCTCATTTGATCTTTAGTTTGAGTTTTATCTTGTAAAATGGCTAACTGTTGTTCTGTTAACGACGCTTTAAGATGTTCTCTGTTTTTCAACATTATCTGGCGTTGTGTTTGTAACATGTCTTTTTGCTGAAGTGATAATTGATTCATAATAGGAGAGTTTTCAACATCTTGAGCAAAAAGTGTACTTCCGGTAGTTAAAAGCATTAATAAACTAAATAATACGATTACTGTTTTTAAAGGTGTTGTTTTCATGACTTATAATTTTAAGTTATTATATCTGTTTTATTACTTAGAACCTAAAAGTTTAAAATAGTTTGAAAACTATAAAACTATATTTTCAATCAGACTTTTATCTATGTAATTATTTATTAACGAGTCTTCTATTAAAACAGAATTGATAAAAATGTTTTCTAATTGTTGTTCATATAATTCGGTTTCAATAACAATTTTATTTAAAATATAACGATCCAAATAGTTATCCATCTCAGTGTCTGAAATCATGAGAGACGATATTAAAAAATCGCTATCAAGACTATCAGAATTCCATAGTTCAATATTTTCGGTATTGGTTATCTGATTATTGTTTTTTGTATTATTATTTTGCATCCAAAAAATAAGTGCAATAGCAAGAATAATACTTGCAGCCATAGGATATGCAATTATTGGTTTTAACCAAAAAATAGATTGTTTAGGTTTTTCTGGTTTTATAACTTTATTAAGAATGTTTGCTTTGGATTTAGCAAAGAAATCTTCAGGAACCGCCATTCCAAGTTTATCTTTATGTAATCTTGAAATATCTGCTTTATGTTGATTTGATTTTTTCATAATATTTGTGTAATATTTAATTTGACCTCAATTTCATTAAATAGTTTGTTTAGCATGCTGCTAATATTTTGTCTTCAATAGTTTTTACGGCACTATAGTAAGATGATTTTAAGGTATTCTCACTGATATTCAAAATATCCGATATTTGATGGAAGCTTAAATCATCAAAGTATTTCATTTGAAAAACACGTTGTTGTTTGCTTGAAAGTTCAGAAATTATCTCATTTAATTTTAATTGTAATTCGTTGCCATTAAAAAAAATATCCTGAGTTAAGTTTTTTAGATATGCGTTATTGTCTTGATTAATAGAAACGGATGTTTTTATCTTATTCTTATCTAAAAAACGGATAGATTCATTGTACGCTATTCTGTACATCCAAGTATGTAATGAGCTTTTCTCCTTAAAATTATTAATACCATTAAAAATTCGGATGAAAGTTTCTTGTAATACATCATTGGCATTATCATGGGTAATAACTATTTTTCGAATATGCCAATACAAGCGTTCTTGATATATATCAAGTAAATCCTTAAAGGCTTTATTTTTAAGCTTCGGATTTTTAAGATTTTTTATGAGTACAACTTCTTGATTCATAATTTGAAGATTTTATCATTTAGACTTTAGTACATAACAAAAATTTAGGAATAGAATTATAAACTGCACACTTGTAGTATATTACGTCTTTTTAGTTACATAGACCTTACAGGTTTTGAAAACCTTTCAGGTCTTTTTGCGAGTAGTTTATTTCACAAAATTAATTTTTGCCATGTACTTAAAATTTAGACCCTTCTTTTATCAAATAGTTTGTTTTAAAATACAAAAAAATAGGTATTTAAATTGCGCAGGTTTTATTAGTTTAGTAAAATGCAAGAAGATTTTTTACACTACATCTGGAAACATAAAAAATTTCGATTTAATAATTTAAAAACAACAACAGCGAAATCTATTGTAGTCACTTCCGTTGGGCAACATAATTTTAATTCAGGTCCAGATTTTTTCAATGCAAAAATTAAAATAGGAGAACAGCTCTGGGCTGGAAATGTGGAAATTCATATAAATTCTTCAGATTGGTTTTTGCATAGTCACGAGCAAGACAAGACTTATGATAATGTAATTCTTCATGTGGTTTGGGAAGACGATACAGAAGTGTTTAGAAAAGACAACACAGCTATACCAACGTTGCAGTTGAAAGATGTTGTAGATGTTTCCATGTTGAATAATTATGAAAAACTATTTGCTAAACAAAACAAATGGATTAATTGCGAAAATGATTTTGCATCGACAGATAATTTTATTTTGAGTAATTGGTTAGAGCGATTGTATTTTGAACGTTTAGAGCGAAAATCAAAAACCATTAAAACACTTCTGGATGCATCTAAAAATGATTGGGAATCCGTGTTGTTTAAAATGCTAACTAAAAATTTCGGACTAAAAGTTAACGGCGAGTCGTTTTTTAGTTTAGCGCAGTCCATAGACTTTTCATTAATCAGAAAAACACAATCAAATCCTCAGGTTTTAGAAGCTTTGTTATTTGGTCAGGCGGGTTTGCTGGAAAAAGATGTTGAAGATGCTTATTACTCAGGCTTGACCGATGAATATGAATTTTTAAAGCAAAAATTTGGCATCAAGAATAATCAAGTTTTACCATTACAATTCTTCAGATTACGACCACCAAATTTTCCAACAATTAGATTATCGCAATTAGCAAATTTGTATAGTAAACACCAAAATTTATTTTCTAAAGTCATAGAATTAAACAAATTAGAAGACTTTTATGAGCTATTTAAAGTATCAACTTCTGAGTTTTGGAAAACGCATTACACGTTTCAAAAAGAATCAAAATCTTCAACTAAGACATTATCAAAGTCGTTTGTAGATTTATTGCTAATCAATACTATTCTACCCATAAAGTTTAGTTATGCTAAACAAAAAGGAGAGGAAGTAGATTCTGAAATTATAAAACTAGCTACGGCAATAGCTTCAGAAAAAAATAATATCATTAGCGCATTTAATAATTTAAAAAAAGTATCAAAATCATCTTTAGACGCTCAGGCACTTATTCAACTCAAAACAGAATATTGCGATAAAAATAAATGTTTAAAATGTGCTGTTGGTAATCAATTTTTAAACAGATAAACTTTTAAACGAATAAACAAAACCTTAAATTGCAGCATGAACAATATTTACAAACCGTTATTGTTTTTTCAGAAACATGGGTATTATGTATGCCAGCGTATTGCAGACCGTTTTGGTATTAGAGCCAAAGTAGTGAGAACCTCATTTATGTATTTAACTTTTGTAACCGTTGGTTTTGGCTTTGCGCTCTATTTATTTTTAGCATTTTGGATGCATATTAAAGATTTAGTTTACACAAAACGCTCGTCGGTTTTTGATTTATGAATCCACTAATAAAGTTTTTTAGAACAAAAATATACACAGCCGTTTTTCTACTGGTTGTTATTATGCTTATTGGGGTTTTTGGTTTCGTCATGATTTCTGGTTATTCATGGATTGATGCGTTTTATATGACCGTTATAACCATGACAACTGTTGGTTTTGGTGAGGTTTCTCCATTAGATGACCAGTCTAAAATATTTACAATATTCTTAATTTTAGCAAGTGTTGTTATAGTAGGTTATGCTTTATCTATAATTACGGAATACATTTTAAGTAAAAATGATGTAGAAGAATTAAAACACAAAAAGATGCAAAAAAAGATTGAAAGTTTTAAGAACCACATTGTAATTTGTGGTTATGGAAGAAACGGCAAGCAAGCGGCAAGAAAGCTTATGGCTTATAAAAAGAAGTTTGTAGTGATTGAAAAGAATAAGGAAATGGAAGCACGTATGCAACTAGATGAGGTGCCTTATGTTATTGGAAACGCCAATGAAGATGAAACTTTAATAACCGCAGGTGTAGAAAGAGCATCATGTTTTATTTCAGCATTACCAAACGATGCAGATAATTTGTTTGTAGTCCTTTCTGCAAGACAATTAAATAGCAAAATAAATATAATTAGCCGCGCATCAAATGAATCTTCTTATGATAAGCTAAAATTTGCTGGAGCCAATAATGTTATTTTACCAGATAAAATAGGAGGAGATCACATGGCATCATTAGTTGTTGTGCCCGGTTTAATGGAATTTATTGATAATTTATCTATTGTTGGAAAGTCTAATATCAATATTGAGGAAGTTGCAGTAGAAAAATTTTATGATTCTAAAAAGCCTAAAACTATTAGGGATTTAGATCTTCGCAAAAAAACGGGATGCTCGGTTATTGGTTATAAAGATGAAAACGGTGAATATATGGTAAATCCTGAAGCAGACATGGAGCTTGCCAGACATTCAAAAATTATTGTTCTTGGAAGACCAGAACAAATTGAGGCATTAAATTCTGAGTACGGCATCAATTAGTAAATATGCTATTTTAACTATCATTGTTTTAAAAAATCATTTTTTTTTAGCATCTTGCCAGCTTTTAGTAAGAATCTTTCAATAAAAACGAACTAACACAAACCTTATGAAGAAGTACCTTCTTTCAATTTTCGCAGTAATAATTCCATTTCTAACATTTGCTCAAGAAACTGCTCATAAAGGCTTGGACCAGCTTATTGATGAGAAATTTGGAGCAGCAACAGGATGGTTTGTTAATTTTATTTTTTATAAGATTCCTTTTGGTGATGAAGTTCAGGTATATTGGGTGTTATTCCCTTTAATTCTTGGAGCAACATATTTTACATTCTATTTTAAGTTGATAAATTTTACAGGGTTTTGGACTTCTATAAATATTGTTCGAGGGAAATATGATGATCTGGAAGAACGAAAAGATCATAAAGTCGAAATTTCAAAGTCAAAATTTACAGATGAAGATGACAATCCAGATACCATTAGAATAGAAGGACACGAGGGAGAAGTTACACATTTTCAAGCCTTGACTGCTGCATTATCAGCCACAGTTGGTCTAGGGAATATAGCAGGTGTGGCGATAGCAGTATCTATCGGAGGTGCAGGAGCTACCTTTTGGATGATTGTGGCTGGTCTTTTAGGAATGGCGTCAAAATTTGTAGAGTGTACTTTAGGGGTTAAGTATCGAGATATTGAGGATGATGGTACAGTTTACGGAGGTCCAATGTATTATTTAACAAAAGGTCTAAAAACTAAAGGTTATTCTCGTTTGGGTAAAATTTTGGCAGCACTATTTGCGGTTTTTGTAATTGGTGGTTCATTTGGTGGCGGAAATATGTTCCAAGTTAATCAGGCATTTCAATTAGTTGAAAATATTACTGGAGGTGAAAATTCATTTTTACATGGTAAAGGCTGGTTGTTTGGATTAATAATGGCCGTTTTTGTGGGTATCGTAATAATTGGAGGTATTAAAAAAATAGCTAAGGTTACAGATAAAATAGTACCATTTATGGTTGTCATTTATGTTGCTGCATCTTTGTTTGTAATTTTTGCTAACTATAATATGATTGGTGATGCTTTTGTGCAAATATTTAATGGCGCTTTTAGTCCAGAAGGTGTTGCCGGTGGTGCTATTGGCGTATTAGTACAAGGGTTTAGACGAGCTGCTTTTTCGAATGAAGCTGGTGTTGGTTCTGCATCTATTGCACATTCAGCAGTAAAAACTAAATACCCAGCATCAGAAGGTATGGTGGCTTTATTAGAACCATTTATTGATACTGTTGTCGTTTGTACAATGACAGCCTTAGTTTTAATTATAACTGGTAATGTTGCAGCTGAAAATGCATCTTTAAATGATGCGCAAGCTATTTTATTAACTTCTGGAGCATTCGAATCTGCAATTTCTTGGTTCCCCTATGTGCTTACTATTGCCGTTGTTTTATTTGCATTTAGCACAATGATTTCTTGGTCGTACTACGGTTTTCAAGGTTGGGCATATTTATTTGGAAGAACAAAAAAAATGGAATACACATATAAATTATTATTCTGTGTGTTCGTAGTAATAGGAGCAGCAGCTAGCTTAGGTTCTGTTATCGGGTTTTCGGATGCCATGATATTTGCTATGATGGTTCCAAATATGGTTGGTTTAGTTATTCTTGCTCCTAAAGTTAAAGAAGAACTAAATAAATATATGAGTGCTATAAAATCTAAAAAATAATTATAAAACTAGATTAAAAAATGAGCTTCAAAAAGTTCAATGACATTTTAAAACCCTTAGCAAATTCAATTTGACAGACTAAAAAAATATAAAATGCATATAAAATCCCATTTTACGTTTTCAAAAGAACAGCGAAATGGGATTTTTTTATTGCTAATTCTTATAATAATTTTTCAATGTGTGTATTTTTTTGTCGTCCCGATAGTTATCGGGATCTCTTCGGACGATACTCCAGTTAATAAAGAAGCACTTTTAGAATTTACTAAAGAAATAGACTCTTTAAGGCTTGTTCAGTTGGAAGAAAGTAAGCCAAAAATTTATCCATTTAATCCAAATTATATGACAGATTTTAAAGGCGCTACATTAGGTATGACTAATGAAGAAATTGATAGACTATCAGCCTTTAGAGAACAGAATAAATGGGTTAATACTACCAGACAATTTCAGGAAGTTACGAAAGTATCCGATTCGCTTTTAAATGCCATATCACCGTATTTTAAATTGCCAGAATGGATCACTAATCCGGATCGAGCGTCAAGAAATTATCCAGTGGATAATTTTAGCGAAAAGGCCAGCCGGCGCGGTGGTAATAATTATAATAAGACGTTCACCTATGCTCAAAAGCAAGATTTAAATACTGCTACAGCACAACAACTTCAAAAAATAAATGGAGTTGGTAAAGTGTTTTCAGATCGCATTGTTAAATATAGAAATAAATTTGAAGGCGGTTTTATTGCCGATGTTCAACTTCTAGATGTCTATGGATTAACTCCCGAGGTTGTAGAAAAAATCACAAATCAGTTTACGGTAAAAACACCAAAAGCCATTCAAAAAATAAATATAAATACGGCAACCATTGATGATTTGGTTACCATTCCACTCATAGATTATGATTTAGCGCATAACATTGTTGAACAACGCCAATTAAGAGCAGGTTATAATTCTATAAATGAATTAACAAAAGTTAAAGGCTTCCCTGTAAATAAATTACAGATAATTGAATTATATTTGCACACCGAAAAAGAAAATTGAATGAATAGCATATATTTCTCCGAAGAACATAATCTTTTTAGAAAAAGTCTTCAAGATTTTTTACAAAAAGAAGTGGTACCTCACATTGAAAAATGGGAGAAAACAGGTAATATCGATAGATTTATTTGGAAGAAGTTTGGAAACATGGGCTTCTTCGGAATCAATTATCCTGAAGCTTATGGTGGTATGGATTTAGACTTGTTCTACACCGTTATATTACTTGAAGAACTTCAAAAAATAAATTCTGGTGGTTTTGCCGCGGCAATTTGGGCACATTGTTATTTAGCTATGACACATTTAAATGCGGAAGGCGATGAAGCCATCAAACAAAAATATTTAGCGCCAAGTATAGCAGGCGATAAAATAGGATGCCTTTGTATTACAGAGCCATTTGGAGGTAGTGATGTGGCAGGAATGCGAACGACTGCAGTTAAAAAAGATGACCATTACATAATCAACGGATCAAAAACATTCATTACCAATGGGGTTTCAAGTGACTATTTGATTGTAACTGCTAAAACAACTCCCGAACTAGGTAATAAAGGCATTAGCATATTTGTTTTGGATAGAGATATGGCAGGAATATCTGCAACCAAATTAAGTAAACTTGGTTGGAATGCATCCGATACTGGAGAAATAGCCTTCGATAATGTCAAAGTGCCTCTTGCAAACCTTATGGGCGAAGAAAACAAAGGCTTTTCATACATTATGCAACACTTTTCGTTAGAGCGTTTAATTATGGGAATTAATGCCCATGCACGAGCGGAGTATGCTCTAGAGTATGCACTACAATATATGAGCGAGCGTGAAGCTTTTGGCAGAACTATCGATAAGTTCCAAGCATTAAGACATAGCGTAGCAGATTTATACACCGATATGGAAATTTGTAAATCCTTTAACTATGCAGTAGCCTCCGGATTAAATAAAGGCGAGTACGTTGTTAAAGAAGCAACCATGTCAAAACTAAAGTCCACTAAAATGGCCGATACCGTTATTTATCAATGCCTTCAGTTTTTAGGCGGTTATGGCTACATGGAAGAATATCCTATGGCGCGTTTATTACGAGATAGTAGGCTAGGGCCAATTGGGGGCGGTACTTCCGAGATATTACGTGAGATTTTAGCAAAAATTATCATCGATAAAAAAGAGTACAAGCCAGCGACTTAAATTAGTGTTATTTATGAGTTGTTTTTTTTGGAATTTAGTTTTTTGATTTTTTTTGAAATTTTAATAACGAGTGGCTTGTCACGAGTTATTTATTTGGGCGTTACCCGAAAAGGGTCGGGCTTTCCACTGTATCTTTTACTTTTGTCATTCCTGCGAAGGCAGGAATCCACTAATTAAATTATAGCTTCCCTAAGCTATTTGCTAATTTACCTAAGAAAGCAAAAGGATGCCGTTTCAATCCCTAACGCGTGTGTCTGCAAAGTGTAGTTTTAATTTAGAAAGATAAGGCTTATTTGATAAGGTTATTTCTACTAGCTCTCATTTGCTAGCGCTCGTCTCCTGACGAGTGCCGTATTGAGTGTCTCGTCCTAAAAAAAGTTTACATATTTTACGTTTTTGGTAAACTGTTTATGGACAAGACAATTTATATTTTTAGGTATGGCACTCGTCAGGAGACAAGCGCTAGCGGAGGAGCTATATTCCACCACACGGCACCTACAAGGGCGGACCGGATGGTTTTGTCTAT
>NZ_CAXBLF010000087.1:0-9845 GCF_963976535.1 uncultured Algibacter sp.
CTCGCAAAGGCGCTAAGACGCGAAGGTTTACTCGATTGAATAAAGAATAAATTCTGTTATTTTTACTGCGACTGAGACTGCGACTGAGACTGAAAACTGCGCAGATGCCCGCGTTAGGGATTGTAGTGGAAAGCCCACAGCGAGTCCCGATAGCTATCGGGACGAGCGAGGACTTGTAACGAAAAGCGCGACCCGTAGGGAAACGCCCAAATGTTTATTATTCTGAAAAAAGATATTTTTTTTTGCAACACGACAACTTTTTAATCGTCTTTAAAACGAACTAACTAAACCCACATGATGTATTAGAATGTCGTGATGAAGTTTAAAATTACAATAAAATATGACTTTTTATAAGTTGGAGCATAGCACCGCTACGGCAAAACTTAAATAAGTAGTGAAGCGCTATATTTTGCAGTAATTTTAAAATGTAATAGATTTTCTAATACATGATGAGGGTTGAACCAAAAGTAAAACAAGCATGTTTCAAGTTGACATTATTGAACAATGTAAACAAAATAATCGCAAGGCACAATTGCAGTTATACAACCAGTACTGCAACGGGATGTATATTGTTGCTAAACGGTTTTTGAAAGACACTGCTGATGCTGAAGATGTAGTACAAGAGGCTTTTATTAAGGCTTTCACCAAACTACATCAATATAAAGCTGAGGTTACTTTTGGTGCATGGTTAAAACGCATTGTTGTTAATAAAAGTATCGACTTTTTAAAAGCC
The DNA here is from genome assembly GCF_963976535.1 of uncultured Algibacter sp. NCBI lineage: Bacteria > Pseudomonadati > Bacteroidota > Flavobacteriia > Flavobacteriales > Flavobacteriaceae > Algibacter > uncultured Algibacter sp. The sequence continues at coordinate 734 of NZ_CAXBLF010000087.1, forward strand.
AAAAAACAACATCTTGTTGAGCTTGACGAGGTTCATTTAAAAGTTGTAGATACGCCTAAAGACGACAAATGGTTAGTAGAAGATACGATTACAATAGACGATGTAAAAGTGGCCATTAATGAGTTGTCAGAAAAGTATCAATATGTTGTGATGCTATATTTAATTGAAGGATATGACCATCAAGAGATTTCGGAGATTCTAGATATTTCTGAAGTAGCATCAAGAACACAACTATCTAGAGGGAAAGTAAAATTACAAAAACTGTTAACACTTAAACAAAATGGCACAAGATATTAGAGCGTTATTTAAAAATGACAAAATAACAAATGAAAAGATGCCGGAAAATCATCAAGAACGATTTCTTGAAAAATTGGAAGCGGCATTACCAGAAGCAAAGCAATCAAAATTTGGTTGGTTGGGAATTGCGGCTAGCCTTGTAGTGCTTTTAGGTTTAAGCTTTGGAGCGTTCAAGTATTTTCAACCGCAAGACCAAGGAAACTCTCAAGAGATTGCAGCTACAAAAATTGTTGACACTAAATCTTTAGGTGATATTTCTCCTGGGTTAAAAAAGGTAGAAGATTACTATTTAGCAAGTATTAATTCTGAGTTGTCTAAAATGACATACATCCCAGAAACCAAAGCCTTATTTGATGGGTATTTAATACAATTGAATGCCCTTGATAAAGAGTATCAAAAACTATCTTTGGAGTTAACTGAGTCTGGGCCAAGTGAATTAACAGTAAATGCCTTAATTGATAATTTAAAATTGCGTTTAAACTTATTGTATCGATTAAGATCACAATTGCAAGAATTTAATACTTCTGATGCACATGCTGATGAAGTTTCACAATCAGAACAGATTTAAACTTTTCGCATTTAAGCGAAAATTAGTCATTTTTTGCAGAATTGAAGACTTTTTTTAGTTACATAGCAGCGCTATGGAAGGAAAAAAAGGCGAAAAGTGAGTGAAAAAGGGCAATTTTTTAGCGAATGGAAAAAGTTTAAACCTGTTCTTAATCTAAAAAAATCAAAAAATGAACAAGACTATTATAAAACTAAAATTAGTTGCACTATGCTTTCTTATTACGGGAAGTATAATGGCGCAAAAAAAATTAACAAAAGTATCTCAATCTATTAAAGTAGATAAGGATGTTGTAGTTGATTTAAACACAAGTTACTGCAATATTGTATTTGACACGTGGAACAAAAACACCATTGAGATTGAAGCTTATATTGAAGGTGAAAAGCTAAGTAAAGAAGCCTTAGCGGATGCTTTGAAGCAATGGAATGTAGATGTAGACGCGTCTAGTAGTAAAGTTTCAATAACGACAAATAGAAGCCAATCATCTTCATTATGGGTGCTTAACGATTCTAATCATGTTGATGGCCATGTTCGTGCTATTCTAAAAGAATTAAAATATGAATTGGCAGAAATGCCAGAAATGCCAGAAATGGATTTTGATTTTGAAATGCCCGAAATGCCTGAGATGCCAGAACTCCCAGAATTACCAGAAGGCGTAAATGCTTTTAAGTTTGACTATGAAGCCTATAAAAAAAATGGTGAAAACTATTTAGAAGAATGGTCTCAAAAGTTCGAATCTAAATATGGAAAGGAATATGCTGAAAAAATGGAAGCTTGGGGCGAGAAATTTGGAAAAGAGTGGGGCGAGAAGTTTGGTGAAGGTTATGCCAAAGAGATGGAAAAGTGGGGCGAGAAATTTGGCGAAGAATGGGGTGAAAAGTATGGCAAGCAAATGGAAGAATGGGGCGAGCGTTTTGCCAAACGTATGGAAAGTCAGGCAAAACGTACAGAAACTCAATCCAAACGTTTAGAGATTGAAGCTAGACGCGCTGAGATACTAGCCAAACGTTTAGAAAAAAAGGAAGAACTTCTAATTGAGAAAAAAGAGCGTGCTGAAGCAATTAGAGTCCGTGCAGCAGAACATAAAACCCGAGAACAAGCATTAGAACACAAAAAACATATAAGAGAACGCGCTGTTTTAATAAAAGATAGGGAAAAGGAAATTGAAAGATTGTTTGATAATAATTCGCATCCTAACGTTAAGAAAACAATTAAAATCAAAATGCCAAAAGGTGCCAAGTTAAAGGTTAATGTTAGGTATGGAGAGATTGAGTTTGCGGCTAATGTTGATAATTTAGAGGCAGATTTATCACATGCAAAGTTTACAGCACAAAGCATTAATGGAAGTTTAACTTCCATTAATGCTTCTTATTCGCCAATTTATGTAACCAACTGGAATTTAGGTGAGCTAAATTTAAATTATGTAAATAATGCTGAACTTAAAAATGTGAAACATATAGTTTTAAATTCTGTGTCTTCAAATATTGATGTTGAAAATTTATTTGGAAGCGCCATTATTGATGGCAATATTGGTAATTTAAAAATTTTTAATATCGATGATAATTTTATTAGTTTGAATATGATTCTTCAAAATAATGATGCGCTTATTGCATTGCCTAATGTGGATTATAATTTACAATATAAAGGCACGCGTTCTCATTTAAAACATCCTAAACAAAAAGAAAATGATTATGTTTCTAATTTTTCTGCAGGAAATTTAGAGAGCGGAAAAAATATTGTAATTAATGCTAAATATAGTAATGTAACTATGAAGTAAACTACTTTAAATTGCCCATTCTCTTTTTTAATCTCAACTTCTTCAACTACTTATTTTCCAAAACTCTAATGTCCTTCTCGTAATAAAACCAAGCTTTTTGTACAAATTAATGGGACCCGAATTGGTTTCGTCTACGTGTAAAAAGGGTGTTTTGTTTTTCTCAAAAATCTTATCTGAAGCCAATGTAATAAGTTGTTTTGCAAAGCCTTGACCTAAGAAATCTGGATGTGTGATTACTGCGCTAATTTCAATAAAATCATTAGTTTGCATCCGTTCGCCAGTTACTGCTACTAATTGTTGATTTTTATAAATACCATAGTAACGTCCTAAAGTATTTGTTTTGCTTTTAAAATATTCTGGGTAAACTAGCTTTATTAAACTCATTAAATCTTGATAATGTGTTTTATCGAGTTGGATAATAGGTTCTGTTATAGGATAATCAATTTTGTTATACAGTATCATTTGCAACCCCACATATCTAATTGGTGGTTTTAAAGTTGAAGGCATTTTTGGTTTATTGCCTACAATAAAGAAGTCTTTTATTAATTTGGAATGTTTTTCAATAGCATCAGTAGTGTCTTCATCTTTAATAAAAGCACCAAATGGGGTGTAATCTGTTTGGTAAAACTTCACATTACCGTAATCTATACCGTGATTATAGTGTGTTTCTGTTAGTGAATACCAAACTGGGTTGTCTAAAACATCTTCGTTAATCATTATTTTAAACGAATTAAATGTGATTCAAGTTGAGTTATAATTTTTTCAATCGGAGCATTGTAATCAAACCAAAGCGTTTCTTCATTCTTTTTAAACCAAGTGAGTTGGCGTTTTGCAAAACGACGCGTATTCTTTTTAATTTCTGAAGTGGCAAATTCTAAATCCCATTCGTCTAACAGATAATTAAATAGCTCTTTATAACCTACGGTATTAAGCGCGTTTAAATCTTTATAATCTAATAAATCTTTTACTTCGTCAAGTAAACGGTCTTGCAACATGATATTTACACGCTGGTTTATGCGGTTATATATTATTTCTCTATCGGCAGTTAAACCTATGGTTATCGTTTTGAAGTTGCGTTTTTCTTTGTCTTTATTTAAGAATGATGCATAAGGCTTACCTGTACCAAAACAAATCTCTAAGGCGCGAATAACGCGATGTGGGTTATCTATGGCTATAGTAGAATATGAAACAGGATCTAATGTTTTTAATTGTTCTTGAAGCTGCTCTAACCCTTTTGTTTCTAATTCGTTGTTTAGGTTTTTACGAATATTTGAATCTACTTCAGGAAAATGGTCTAAGCCTTTGGTTACAGCATCTACATATAATCCTGAACCGCCAACCATAATTACAACATCTTTCTCTTTAAATAATGCTTCTAAACATTTGAGAGCATCTTTTTCAAAAGCGCCTACACTGTAATTATCTTTTATAGATTTATGGTGAATAAAGTGGTGTTTTGCTGCAGCTAATTCTCCTTTTGTTGGTGCAGCAGTACCAATTTGCATCTCTTTAAAAAACTGACGAGAATCTGCCGAAATAATTTCGGTTTTATAGTGTTGCGCTAGTTTTATGCTTAGTGCTGTTTTGCCAATGGCTGTTGGGCCAACAATTGAAATTAAGTATTTATTTATTGTTTTCAGAAGTTATTTTAAAAAGAATTATGCAATTTCTGCACCACAAACATAACAGTATTTTGCTTCTACTCTAATATCGTTTGTTAAGCATTCTGGACAGGTTTTAGTTTCTGGAATCAAATCTTCTTCTTTTTTGAATTCATTTTTTTGAGAGGCAAATTCTGCACTTACAATTCCTGTTGGTACAGCAATTATCCCATAACCAATTATCATTATCATAGAGGCAATTAATTGTCCTAGTGGAGTTACAGGGGCAATATCTCCATATCCAACAGTTGTTAAAGTTACTATGGCCCAATAGACACTTCTTGGGATGCTTGTAAAACCACTTTCCTGGCCACTTTCTATTAAATACATTACTGTTCCAAGAATAACACAAAGAATTATTACAAAAGACACAAAAACCGATATTTTAACTTTGCTTGCCTTTAATGCTTTTATAAAATTATTAGACTCACCCATAAATCGAGCTAATTTTAAAATTCTAAAAACACGCATTAATCGTAATGCTCTTAATGCAATTAAAGAGTGTGAGCCTACTAAAAATAATGATAGATATTTTGGAATAGTTGACAATAAATCTATAATTCCATAGAAACTTAAAATGTATTTTTTAGGACTTGAGTTGGTTACAATTCTTAAAATATATTCAATTGTAAATAAAATGGTAATTATCCATTCTGCGGTGTTAAGAAGGTCATGATATTCAAGGTCAATACTATTGACACTTTCAAGCATCACTAATAATATACTTGCAATAATAACTACAAGAAGTACAACATCAAATAATTTTCCAGCAGGAGTGTCAGAATGATAAATTATTTTATAAATTCTAGCTTTCCAATGTTTATCAAAGAATTTTTTCATGATATCAAATGTAACAAAAAGATTAGTTACTTTTCTTGTGAAAAACTTAATAAGGGAATGAATTTGAAAAGCACGAAAAAAAGTAGTTTCATATTTTAAACTATTTCTACAATTTTTAAACGTTTGTTTTTACGAAGGTAATTTTGAATAATATGCTGGGTATCTCTATTGTTTTCCATAGGTGTAATAATAGATTCCAGAATCTCAAGTTTAGTTATTTGGTAATTTAAATTAAAAAATCCAATACCTTTAAAAACACCATTTTCAATTAATATGGCGCTACGCTCATCAACTTCTCGTCCTCTATCAACAATTACCATGTTTTTATTGGAATAGCTGTTTTTTTCAATTAGTGATTGTACTCGTTTGTTGTAGGTTTCAGACGATTCTTCATAAATACAAGCACCTTCACAATTTTTGATTTCATAATTAAAACAGCTCGTTTTTGTTTTATATAAACCAGTAAGTTTTTGACATAAATTGTAATCTTCAACCGCTTTGGTGATAAAGCTCTTTCCACTTTGGCGATTGCTAAATGTAGTTATTGGTTTTTTACGACCGTCGGCCACATCAATCTTCAAATTGAGGTAGTCATTTTCATCTTCAAAAACATATAAAGCATGCGTAAAGATAGATCGGCGTAAGGCTCTGTTGTGTATAGGTTTAATTTTCTTTATTTCTTCACTTTCTTTTAAGAGAGCAACGAGTTCACTACCAGTAGCTTCGTAAGTTACAGCAGATACTTGAGCTTGTATTTTTTTAGATTTTGCATTTGTGCCCGTAAAATGCTGGTTAATGCGTTTTTTTATATTATTGCTCTTACCAATATAGATAATATCACCATTAGCTTTATGGATGTAATATACACCAGTGATAGATGGTAATTCAGCAATGATATCTATATGTCTGGGTTCTAGTTGAAGTTTTGGATTTAACCTTACGGATTTTTGAATGATGCTTTTGCTAGTATCCTTATCAAGCAACATTTTAAACAACTTAACAGTTGCTAAAGCGTCACCAGAAGCCCGATGTCGATCTGTTACTGGAATACCAAGTGAACGTACTAATTTGCCTAAACTATATGATGCTTGTCCAGGAATTAAATCTTTTGAAAGTTCAACAGTACATAATGATTTACGCTCGTATTCAAAACCTAACCGTCTAAATTCTGTACATAAAATGCGATAATCAAATTGTGCGTTATGTGCCACTAAAATGCAGGTTTCAGTAATTTCAACAATACGCTTTGCTACTTCATAAAACTTTGGTGCATTACGAAGCATATTACTGTTAATACCTGTTAGGTTAACTACAAAAGGTTGGATGTCGCGCTCAGGATTTACGAGGCTTATAAACTGATCAACAACTTCATGACCATCATATTTGTAAATAGCAATTTCTGTTATGCCTTCTTCATTGTACTTACCACCCGTGGTTTCTATGTCTAAAATTGCGTAAATAGTATGCTACTTTTTAATTGTTACTAAGCTGTTTAATTTGAATAATTTCTGACACCAAAGATACTACTTCCAACCCGAATCATGGTGCTTCCGCAGTTAATAGCTAATTTATAATCGCCACTCATACCCATTGAAACAGTTTGCAGTTTGCAGTTGTCAGTATCCAATGGTTTTAAGTTGCTAAAAGTGGATATTAATAATTTGAATTCTTGTTCTATTTGGATTAGGTTATCTGTAAAAGTCGCCATTCCCATAACACCAGTAACTTTTATGTTTTTTAATTCTGAAAAGTCTTTAGATTGAATAATATCTGAAGCTTCTAAAGGTGTCATTCCAAATTTTGATTCTTCTGAAGCTATTTTAATTTGAAGTAAACAATCAATAACCCTATTATGTTTTTTTGCTTGTTTGTCAATTTCATTTAGCAATTTAAAATTATCTACACCATGAATTAATGAAACAAATGAAGCTATATACTTTACTTTGTTTCGCTGCACATGACCAATCATATGCCATTCAATATCTTTAGGCAATTCCTCAAATTTCTCAGCCATTTCTTGGATTTTATTTTCTCCAAATACGCGCTGTCCCGCATGATAAGCCTCCATTACATCGCTTACAGGTTTTGTTTTAGACACTGCCACTAGTGTAACGTGTTCTGGGATAGAAGATTTTATGGTTTTGAGATTTTCTTGTATATTCATTGTTGTTTGTAAAGTTGTTAGTTGTTTAGTTGTAAGCTCTTAACGACTTAACAGCTAAACAAATAAACATTTTGGCACAAAGTGTCAAAATTCATAAATAGTAATGCCACTTCTTAACTTAGGTTCAATAAACGTGCTTTTTGGTGGCATGGTTAAACCTGCGTTGGCAATGGCTTTTATTTCTTCAATTGAAATTGGTACCAATCCAAATCCAACAACATATTCGCCTATATCTACTTTACTTTTTATGTTTACTAAATCGTTTTTTCCATAAGAATAACCAATTCGTGTATTGTTGCGTAAATCTGAAATTCCTAAAATTGGTTCCAAAACCGTTTTGTATAATATTTGCGTATCTAAGGCTACCAATGGGTTATCCAAGTTATAATTATGTTTTCGGAGGTAAAGTGAATAAAATTCGCCATCAAGATACATGCTGAAATGGTGTTTTTTAGTTGGTTTGTATAATTCTGAACCTCTATTTTCAATACGAAAAATAGCATCTAGTTTTATTAAAAAAGCATCCTTGGTTAACCCGTTTAAATCTTTGACTAATCGATTGAATTCATGAATTTTTAAATTGGATTCAGGAATTAAATAACTCATAAAAAAGTTATAAGGTTCATCTCCTGTATGGGCATCGTTTTTAGATTTTAAATCTTCTGAAAGTAAAAAGGAAGAAGCACAACGATGATGACCATCTGCTATATAAACATTTTCAATGCTCTCAAATTCCTTTTTAATTTGTGCTATGGATGCTTCATTATCAACAAGCCACAAATAATGCGTATCTCTAAAATGGGTTGTAAATTCAAATTCAGCACGTTCTTTTTGAACTTCTTTAATAATATTGGCAATCACCGTATTATCTGGATAGGTGAGGAGTACGGGCTCAGCATTAAAGCCAACGGTTTTTAGATAGTCTTTAAATATGTTTTCACGATACTCAATGGTATCTTCATGTTTTTTAATAATATCTTTTTTATAATCTTCAGAACTTGCAGCAGCTACAATTCCAGTAAATACGTTACCGTCTCGATTTACAATTTTGTAAATGTAAAAGTTTGGATTTTTATCCTTAACGAAAACACCATCTTCTTTGAATTCTAAATATCTGTTTTTTACTAGCGTATAGCGTTCTTTACCAGTAATGTCTTTATGATATTTATAGCCTGGATTTATAATATGTAAAAATGAAAAAGGGTTATTGTCTAAACGTGATTCTAATTCATTTTGAGTATAGCTTTGGTATGAACGAGAAGCGACCAAGCTAACTTTATCTCGTGTTGGTCTTACAGCTTTAAATGGGATTATTTTTGCCATGTTTATTAGTTAGCAGTATTCAGTAGTCAGTAAAAAACAGTTGTTACTCATTTCGAACCAAATTTATTTGGATTTTGAATCATATAATTAATTAATTTACCCACTTCAATACTCTCAGTTGTTAGTTCTTCAAAAGTTTTTTCATTTATGTATTCACAAGCTAAAGAAAATTCAAGCCAAGTTTGAGTTTCAGAATTTTCAGCATCACAATCTGTTAGTTTGCTAATAAAATGTTTTGGATATAAGCGTTTTCTATAAGCTTCAGCTAAATTAGCACAAATACTTCGAGAAGATCTTCTAATTTGATCAGTTAAAGAATAAGTTTCTTCCTTAGGAAATGATTTAGAAATGTTAAAAATTTTCATAGCCAGAATAAATCCTTTTTTGTAAGCTAATAAATCTTGAAACTTCATAATTAATTTATAGTTTTACTGAACACTGAACACTGAACACTGAACACTGAACACTGAACACTGAACACTGAA
>NZ_CAXBLF010000088.1:0-9175 GCF_963976535.1 uncultured Algibacter sp.
TCTGAAGACAATATTAAAGATTTTGAAAATTGGAAAGCGCTAAAAAAGAAATAATGCGCTGTTGAAAATCAATTAAATCACGCTTTTCATTTTTATCACCAACGAAAGCGACTAAGAAGTCTATAATAAGTTTCATTATTAAAGGTCTTTTGTGTTTATGTTTTTTATGCTACTTATATTTTAAATTGGAGGGTAGCATAATAATATTTTCGATGGATTTTTAGAAACAAAAATGAGTTCTGAAATAGCAGCTGAAATAAATATTTCATCTCCTTGATTATATGTATATTCCTTGTTGTTACATACCATTATTCCTTCACCTGAATAAATAACGGCAACATAAAAACGTGAGTTTCCTTTTATGGTATAGCTGCCATTTAAAACGAGTTCATTTAAACCAAAACAATTGGTGTGCTTTGCATTAAATATAGTTTTTAAAGTAAACTCATTTGAGTCATCAAGAGTTTCTGGAGTTACTTTCCAAACATTTAGAGCTTCATCTAAGGTATAAGTATCATAATGAAAACATTCAAGCATTTTCTGCTCTCCCACATCTTGATGAATGAGTTCTGGCCCAATTGTGAGACCATTTGGGGTCGTTTTTTCAACACGCATAGTATAATCTGTAGGTTCTTGAACCTCCATTAAAAAGCAACCACTGCCTATAGCATGAGGTACTCCTCCATAAATCATAAATGCATCTCCTGGCTTTACTTCAATTCTATGTAGGCAGTCGAGCATACCTTGAATATTTTGATTTTCGAAATGTAATTTCCATTCCTTTTTTGTGACATTTTTTTTGAAGCCCATATAAACGACGCTTTTTTCGCCATTTATTTGTCGTGTATTCAATACGTACCAAGATTCAGTTTTGCCAAACTCTGAGTTTAATATAGTTCGGGCATAATGTTTATCGGGGTGCACCTGAATGGTTAACCGTTCCAAGGAGTCTAGTATTTTAATAAGCACACCTGTTGTTCCATATTTTTCAGCTAATTTTTTACCTAAGTATAATTCTAGATTTGAATCTATTAAATCTTTAAGAGATATAATTCCATCGGCGGTTTGTATTAGAGAAAGCCCTTCGTTTTTAGGTCTGTTTTTTCCACGTGCTGTAATTGTAGACATTATCCATTCTTCAGGCATACTGCCATCGATTTCAGGACATGTTTTTTTCCATTTATCAATCAAAGCACCACCTTCATAAGTTCTCCAAACTCTATTTGGAAGCTGTTTTAGTGGTATACGGGCATATTTTTGTAGGTGTTCACTCATGTTCTATTGAATTTCTAGTACACATAATTTAAATTTAGCAGGACTATAAAAAATTCATAAATCCATTTAACGCAACATACAACATATAACAGTTGAAAATAAAAGTAGCTCCTAACGCTATATTCATCCAAACATTGATTTTATGCTCTTTCATAATACCTGATCTATTGAGCAGAATTATTAAAAATAAAGTTATCAATGGCATTATAAATGGGCTGAGAGCTTGAGATGCAATTAATATCCAAACAGGTTTACCACCAACAAATGGAACAATTAATCCAGATAATGCCACCAAAACCACTAAAAGTTTATACAATGGTTTTTTCATATCCCGTTCGGTATTTGTATAATCTGCAATTAACCAAGGAAACAATAAAAGATTAGGAAAAATGGATGATAATCCAGCTCCTATAATTCCCAAAGTAAATAAAGTAAGGGCAAAATCTCCCGCCCAAGGTCCCAATGCGTGCATCATATCCGTGGCATCATCAACTTTGGCTCCTTGAAAATAAAGTGTTCCCGTTGCACTAATCATAATAGCTAGACTTATAAAAAATGTCATGACCATAGATGACAAGGCGTCTCTGTTCTCTGTTTTAAAATCTTTAATCCCCCAATTTTGTTCTTGAACTAAAATACTTCGGGACGCTAAACAAACTCCTGCCATTGTAGTACCAACTACTCCAGCAATTACAAGACCTGCAACATCACCCTTGGGTAATTTAGGAAAAAATTCAACGATGGATGTTCCTGCTTCTTTAACAACCATAATACTAGTAATAATAAAAGCAAATGCCATAAAGCCAACCATAATACTCATAGCCTTGATGAAATTAGCATGTTTTCCTGTCCAAAAAAGAGCAATCAATAGGACTATAAAGAAAATAGAAATAACAGGACCATTGAGAAAGGAAATTGAAGTTTTTACGGATATCCATTCCATTGTAACTTCCGCTACAACGCCCATAACTCCTATACATGAAGAAACTATGGAAACGAGCAACGCGGTTATAATGAAAATGGTAACGGGTTTCCCAAATGCCTTTTTAAAATTAAACATAAGCGTTTCTCCAGAAACTATTGTCAATTTACTTATTGAAATAAGGAGGAAATAGGTGAAAAAACAGGAAAGTAATAATGCCCATGAAAGGCTTAGACCGTATTTGGCACCTGAAACCACCATAGAGGTAACACTTCCTGTACCTACAACATAGCCAATAATAAAAAATGCAGGTCCAAAATTCTTAAGACCCTTTTTAATTCTTTCTGAAAGGGTTATGCTACTTGATGCCATAATTAATGATTTATTTCTTTTTGTTGGATAATTTTGAAAATTCTTTAAATAATAGATCGTTTCATTAATGCCTTACTCTCTCTTCTCAAAGAGAATTGCTACTACATTGGTTCTAAAAAATTCCAAAATGAACATCTTTAATTATATTTACAGCTTTTAAAGCGTGCACCACACTATTAAATTATGGGGTAAAAACGCCTTATTGATATTAAGAGCACCTTAAATTCGAGTAGAAATATTTTTTTGTCAATTTTTATTTCAAGTATACTAAAACTCTCCTGTAACAAATTCTTTAAAAAAACATAAGAGTGAAATTTTATCTTTTTAATTTCCTTTATAATTGTTACAAAAATCAATAAGCATTTCGAAATGAAATTCCATAGTTTCAACTGCCAATTTTGAGTCTTGATTTCTTATTGCTTCAAAAATAGCTTCATGCTTTTTAACTTCATGAATAAAACCATCTTCATCACACACACGTGTTTCTTCAAATACTGAGAGTATCTTTGGTGTAATTTGCAACATCAACGCATTTATAGTACTATTTCCACTTGCTTTTGCAATAGCTAAATGAAAAAGTAAATCTTCTTGTATTGCATCTTCGCGCTTTAAAAGTTTTGTTCTGTAACTAATAAGCGCTTTTTTAATATTTTCTAAATCTATCTTAGTTCTATTTTTTGCTGCCAAACAAGCCGTTTTTGACTCCAACAATATTCTTGTTTCTACCAAAGATTTAAAATTTTGATTTTCCAGTGTTACCATGTCATCTATGATACCAGTCATAGCAATCTGACCTATTTTAGCTATAAAGGTTCCCGTTTGTGGAATCGACTTCACCAACTCGTAGAATTCAAGTGTTTTAATGGCCTCCCTAACATGTCTTCTGCTGACACCAAATTTTTCAGATAACACCCTTTCTGAGGGTAGTTTGTCCCCTGGTTCTAGATTTTTATTACAAATCAAATTCCTGATTTCCGATATAATCACGTTCTTCACTTCAAGATTATCGTTTTTTGCAAGTATCTCTAATTTCATTTAGGAAATATAAAATTGGTTTACAAAACTAGGTCTCACTAAATCTAGAAAATTATTGTAGCAATAAATATTTATTTATTAAAAAACCCTCAGGATAAATCTTTGAATTTTTGAAATCCAAAAAAAAAAAGATTTTACTGGTCTGAAATTCAGACCAGTACTATCTATTAAAAAAAACTAACTCAAACTAATTAACCCGTATTACAATTCTATATAATTAATGATAAACCTCTAAATCATAATAATTTATCATAACTAAAATGGCTCTAGTTTAAAAGAGTGTTGATATAGTACTTGAACGCTTGATATTTATGCTTTTGGATAATTTGTTTTGCGTTTCAATCATCCAAAGTCCTTTAAAAATAAATAGTTCCAAAGTCATACCAATGTTAAACTAGAGCCTAACTAAATATTCTCTATACATATTTTTCTATTAGTTTTAATCTCGGGTTTACAAGTGACGAAAATTAAGATAAAGCCAAAATTAAAACTCCTAACTTGGGTAACTAATTAAAAAACTTCTAATTAGTTACCCAAGTTAGGATTTCTTTCTATCTCGTCTGCTGGTATTGGCATTAAATAATCATCTGCAGAAAAACCTGGTTTCTCTCCTTCTAAACCAGAAGCACTAAATACTTCTGCACCTATTTTTCTTCTAGCAATATCATACCATCTTTTACCTTCAAAAGCAAGCTCTAATCTACGTTCTTCCAAAACATCAGCAACAGTTACCGTTCCTGTATGGTCTGCAGGGTCTAGACTTGATCCTGTGTTTTTCCATGACCCTCCAGCTCTTGCTCTTGTTCTTACCTCATTTAGATATTTAATTGCCGACGTATTATCATCCAGTTCTACAGCAGCTTCTGCAGCAATTAACAACACTTCCGCATAACGTATCATAGAGTAATTATGACTTGTTGCTCTACCATTTCCGCGAGCAAACGGTCCTGGAAAACGCGTGTATTTTGCAATATATGGTCGTTGTTTAGCAAACTTGTGAAGAGATCCTGGTACTATACCAAAACCAGTGTAAGGTGTTAGTGGGTTTGAAGTATCATTATCAAATTCTGCTTCATCATCCATACTAACAGCTCTTCTATAATCGCCTGCAGCCCATTCAGTATATACTTTAAGAGCAGGAACTGCAACAGACCAGCCGCCTCCATTTTTCGCGTCTCCTCTAATACCTGTCATAGGAGCTATTTGATCGTATGCATTATCAGGAGCTTCAAAATTATTATAATCTAATGCGAATATCGGCTCTAAAGATCCATCGATTTTAGTGGCATCAAATAAAGTTTGATAGTCAGCCTCTAATTCTAACTTATAGTCACCTCTTTTATTAATAACTTCTTGGGCTTCGTCAAATGCTTTTTTAAAATTAGCATTATCATCTGTTCCTGCCATCGTTAAATACACCAAAGCTAAATAAGAACTCGCTGCTGCTTTAGAAGGCATCGCTCTTGATGCTTGAAAATCTGGTAACCAAGTTTTAGCAAATTCTAAATCTGCAATGATTTTTGCATACACTTCTGCTGCTGGTGTTTTACTAATAGCACCTGCTGCATCGGCATCTGTTATTGGTGCTTCAATATAAGGAACATCTCCAAATTGTCTTACCAAATGAAAATAATAAAACGCTCTTACAAAATAAGCTTGTGCAGTAACTGGGTTTTTAAGCTCATCAGCTGCACCAACCAATTCAGCTCCTGCAATGGCTTGATTAGCGGCAGCAATTCCTTGATAAGTTTTTGGCCAAAATTCACTAATCATTCCATTACTACCAAGAGTAGTCAATTCATTATGCTCTACTCTTCTTGTTTCGTCTGATGCTAGATCCACCATATCAGAACGTAACATTAATGCTATAGAAAGTTTTCTTCCCCAAAACTTTTCATTGATTGCGTGTGTTAAAGCACCATCTACTGCTGTTTGTATATCTTTTGGAGTTTGAAAGAAACCTTCTGGGGCTAATAAGCCCACAGGCTCTTCTTCTAAATCTGAACATCCCGTTATTGATAATCCTATCAATAACAATAAAAATTTGTATGCTTTCATAATTTTTTCTTTTAAAATTAAAAATATTTTTTATATAATTTACGATTAAAATTTCACGTTAAGGCTAAAATTAACAGACTTTACCGTTGGGTAATTTCCAAAATCAAACCCTTGAGCTGTATTAGCTTTTACGTCATTTACACCGCTACCACCAAAGTAACTCACTTCAGGATCTAAACCAGAGTACTTTGTAAACGTCAATAAGTTTTGTGCACTTACAGAAAATCTTACTCTCTGTAATCCTAATTTTTCAGTAATATCTGAAGGTAAATTATAGCCTAAAGCTATATTTTTCAATCTTATATAGCTACCATCTTCTACAAAACGAGAGGAGATCTCTCTATTGCTATTATTTCCAACACGAGGTGTGTTTGTGTTGGTATTTGTAGGTGTCCAAGCATTGTTATAGTAGTCTCTAGTAGTGTTTGCATCTCCATTATTCAACTGTACATTTGTTAAGTTAAAAATATCTCCACCTTGAGAACCTTGAAAAAAGATACTTAAATCGAAATCTTTGTAGCTAAAGCTATTGGTAATTCCAAAAGTATAATCTGCATTGGGGTTACCTATAGTCGTTCTATCATCTTCAGTAATATCACCACTTTCATCTACATCTTTAAACAATGGATCACCTGGCAAACCATTAGGTTGAGTTGCTGTACCTGCGGGTAAAGCACCGCCTTGGTAAACACCAGCATATTCATACCCGTAAAAAAGACCAACTTCTTCACCTACTCTTAAAACGTGAGTTCTATCATGACTAAAATAACTTGGACTAGCATCATCAAATAAATCTGCATCGTTTATTAAGGCTACTACTTCGTTTTTATTGGCAGATAAGTTAAAATCTGTAGTCCATCTAAAATTGTCGTTAGTTATATTTCTTGTGTTTAAAGAAATTTCAAATCCTTTATTATTTATCTGACCTAGGTTTGTTAAAATTTCATCATTTGCGAAACCGAAATACTCAGGAATACCATTGTTTCCCAAAATTAAATCTTTTGTATCAATATTATAATAATCTAATGAAAGCGTTACTTTATTATTATATAAACCTAAATCTATACCAATGTTTGTTTGATAAGACGATTCCCATTTTAAATCTGGATTAGCAGGTTGGTCTGGCGTAATAGCATTTACAGTTTCCCCATTACTAGCAGCATAAAGGCTTGCAAACCTTGCTAAAGATTGGTAAGGGCTAATTGATGGGTTACCTGTAACACCATAACTTACTCTTAATTTTAAGTTAGAAACAGTTTCACTATCTTTTAAAAAATCTTCATTTGACACTTTCCAACCTATAGCTCCAGAAGGAAATATCGCATATTTATTATTAGCTGCAAAATTTGATGCGCCATCTCGTCGCACTGTTGCAGTTAATAAATATTTATCATCATAATCGTAATTCACCCTTCCGAATTGAGATTGAATTTCTACTTCTGATAAGGATGAATCAGGCTGTAATAAACCTGTAGCGTCACCTAAGGCATAGAAAGAAAAACTATCTGAAAGAAAACCTGTACCAGCTGCAGAAAATGCTTCTGTAGTTATTTTTTGATAAGAAACCCCTCCTAATAAAGTTAAATTCCCTTTTCCTATTTCATTTGTATAAGTCAAGTAATTTTCATTCAACACATTTGTTCTTTTAGCATTTGTAACACTAGCTCTTCCACCTACCGCTGATGCTGTAACTTCTAATGTTGATGGATTATAAGTGCCTTGTGTTTCATTTTCAGTACTCATACCAAAGGTTGTTTTAAAAGTAAGGTTTTCTAAAATATCATAATTTGCATAAAAATTTGCTCTAAAAATATCTGATTTAGTTTCGTCTACGCGTTCTGTAGCAACAGCATACGGGTTATCTACTAAATCCCCTATAGTATTACCTGAGTTGTAGCTACCGTCTGCATTTCGTAATGGTTGATCTGGCGCATATCTCATTGCTAAGGAAATTACATCATCTCCACCTGCGCCTACACCGTTATCACCAGTTGATTGCGTAGCAACTCCATTCTTAGTCCCTCTACTTCCAAAAAGATTAAGTCCAAATTTTAATTTATCTGTTACTTGCGCATCTATGTTTGATAAGAATGTTGCTCTTTCGAAACCAGAATTTACTATAATTCCATCTTGTTTAAAATAATTACCAGAAGCATAAAAATTCATTTTATCTGAACCTCCTGAAAAAGAAAGTTGATGATTCGCAGTATTACCAGATCTGTAAATTAAGTCTTGCCAATCTGTATTTCCAGATCCTTGAGTATAAGTAGCAGGTACTTCTCCTGTTGTTAGAGCAGTATTATTATTTACTTCTTGTTGATAGTTTGCAAATTCATTTGCATTTAACAAATCTAGTCTATTTGCAATATTATTAACAGCATACGTACTATTAAGTTCAATAACCATTTTACCACTTCTACCTTTTTTAGTAGTTACTAAAATAACACCGTTTGAACCTCTAGAACCGTATATAGCAGTTGCTGATGCATCTTTTAGCACCTCTAAAGATTGAATATCATTAGCTTGCGGCATTGATGCCCCAACAAAACCATCTACAACAATAAGAGGAGAACTATTGGCGCTTATAGACGTATTACCTCTAATTTTTATGTTGATAGGCGCTCCTGGCTCACCACCATTATTAGATTGCACAACTACACCAGCTGCACGCCCTTGTAAAGCTTGTTCTGCGTCTAACACTGGAAATGCAGTTAATTCGTCTGCTTTCACTGAGGAAACAGCTCCTGTAATATCACTCTTTCTACGCGCACCATAACCTACAACCACAACTTCGTCTAGTGAAGCTAAGTCCTCAACTAAGGCCACGTTCACTGTATTTGAATTGCCTACTGCAATTTCTTTAGTGGCATACCCAATATAACTAAATACCAAGATAACAGCGTTTCCATTTACATTTAATGAATAGTTTCCATCAAAATCTGTTGATGCACCATTACTAGTTCCTTTAACTATAACATTAACACCAGGAAGTGTCGTACCATCTGCTTCTGCAGTTACAGCACCTGTTATCGTTTTTTGCTGTGCATTTATATTCAATGCAAAACAAAATCCTATTACTAATAGGAGTGTCTTTTTTAAGTTTTTTGTTTGTTTCATTAATTTAATTTTTAGTTTCTGTTTAGTTATTATTTTAGAATTAATTTTGGTACACCAAACTGGTTCACCAAAGTGGTTTGCCAAATATATGTTATTTATTTGTTAAAAAAAAAGTTTTTTTGAATTTAACTGTTAAAACAAAATAAATCAGAGCTAGATTCTACCGAAATATTATTCTTCAAGCAACAAATTTATTTTTTAATTAAATGAAATAAACATGTTATGGATAGTAGTGGAACAAAAAAAATGACATTTTACGATCTGTTTCGAATTCAACTAAAAACAAAAACCCCACAGTTTTTAGGAACTGTGGGGTAATGAATTAAATTAAAAGTATTTTTGTGACCGCGAAGGGATTCGAACCCCCAACCCTCAGAGCCGAAATCTGATATTCTA
>NZ_CAXBLF010000089.1:0-8547 GCF_963976535.1 uncultured Algibacter sp.
AAAAAATTACAATAAAACTCACGTTTTTAATGTTACAAAGACATTTTATATAATGTCTGATTATAATTTCAAATCTGAATTATAATGTTCCGCGTTATAGCCTGTCCCGAACTTGCTTCGGGATAACTTGAGCTTTGGCTAAAAGCAGGACAGAACGTTAAGAAATAGTCCTGTGGACTATTTTAGTGAATGGGCCAGCTGGCGCTTTGGCATACTACAGTTACTTAAAAAAATTTATTCTCAAAAGTTTCTTCTGTAATGTTAATGACATCGAGTTTGCGAGACGCATGAACTCCTCTAAAACAAGATTAACCTTGTGAATAAACACTTTTTATGCGACTAGCCTGTGCTGAGCGTAGTCGAAGTATAGGAGGGAAGCATAATGTGTGTGGAATGATGTGCAAACTATTTACTTCCATTTTAATAGCCCTTCATTTGGTTCTTCTAATGCACTTGAATTTTCAATTTGTTTTAGCATGTTATCAAAACTGGTTGGATTGAGCCAATGGCTATATTCTTGAACTCTAACCATCATTCTTATATAAATATCTGGATTGTATTCTTTTGTAAGCTTTCTTAATGCACCTAAATAATCATCACGGTAAACATTTGGAATTAAAATACGCTGTTCAGAATTCTTAACCAGTTCGGAATTCATCATTATTCTTGCTATTCTTCCATTTCCATCATTAAATGGATGAACTTCACTAACAAGGAACATCATATATATAGCCTTACCAAAAACTGAAGGAATTGAATTAATTACTTCATAACCAGCCTTTAAAGTTCCTGGAACCATTTTCGGTATAACGAAATGTGTATTTCCTGCCCTATTAGCTTTTTCTTTAAACATTCCAGGTTGTTTATCTGGTCTTCCTCCTAATATTATTTCGTGCCTTGCTCTTAATACGTCAATAAACTCTTCCGGACTAGAAGGAGTCTTACTCATTTCAAATTTGTTTGAGCATATTTCAAAAGTTCCTTTTACATCGTGCGTATCTCCAGCTCGATTAACAATTATCTTATTTTTATAAATAATTTCAATTGCCTCATCTATTTCAAATGTTGTGCCCTCAATATAATTTGAAAAATAGCTTTCAAAAAAAGCAAATGTCCGGAATTGCTCTTCATTCTTTGCATTATCATCAATTCTATCGAATGGCATAATTTTTAAAGCTCCTGCTAACTTTTGAAAAAGATTTAATCGAGTTGGGTCATAAGGCTCACCAAATGATTGCGCCATTGCTACAGGCGACTTCAGTATTTTACTAGGTTTTGTAGATAATAATGCACCTATTTTTTTATTTAATAAATCAAATTCTTTATTTAACCCTAATTCTTTTGAGATTTTCCGAGATTTATCGCGAAGCTCATTTAATTTTTTTTCGCCACCACTATTTAAAAACAGTAATAATTTTTCTTCAATAATATCTTCAGATACAATTTTAAATTCACCTCCTGTTGACCTACTAGAGCTTAAATTCTCAAGAAATGTTCTTTCTTGAGATGAAACATATAAATCTTTAAATAATGGGTTGTCACTATCTAATGGACCTGGACCCTTTGTGAATTTAAGAGTTACACCAGGCCATCTTACAACTCGATTTTGTGTTGATGTCAGGTATATATATCCTTTTGGAGATAACGTATACTCGATTGCAGATCTGTGACTTAATAGCGATTTCGGATAATGTTTTGATATTAGTTGAAATAAATGCCTTTTAACAATAGTATCTTCTGTGTCAATGAAGTTTGATGTATATGCCTTTGGAAGTAGTTTTCTTATTTTACCATCTTTCAAAAGTTGGCCTATTTTTCTAGATTCGAATGAATCAGAAGAACTATATATTATTTCCGGAAGATCAAGATTCATGATAAATTTCTGCATTTAAAAGTTATTCAAGATCAAAAATAGTAAAATAATTGCACTTAAAATGGTTATTTCGATAAATATTTGCATTTAACAATATGTCGTTACAAATAATTGCACTTAAATTCATAAATTATAGGATGAAAGTAAAATAATTGCACTTAAAATCAATTAAAAGACAAATTGTTGCATTTAATGAAATTGTTTATAAAATAACCCATAATATTAATATTTTATATCTCATTAAATGAGATGTTTTAAATGAGATGTTAAATCAATATGTATTAATTTACATCTGTAAATCAATTCATTATAATGAATCGTATAAAAGAAGTTTTAGAAAGTAAAGGTATTAAGCAAACTTGGTTAGCAGAAAGATTAGAAAAGAGCTACAATATGGTAAATTCATACGTGCAAAATAGGAGACAACCAAGTCTTGAAGATTTATTCAAGATTGCAAAAATATTAGATGTTGCAGTTGCTGAATTACTAGAAACTCATACTCCTTATAAAACTTATGATTCTATACAATCAGCAAATTTAAGTGTTGCTGAAGGTGGAGAAGCGTATGAAAAAATGATTAGAAAATACAGACTTCGCAAGTTTTAAAGACACGAATAAGAAAGATGCTTTTAATCTGCATTTTGATAATTTGGTGGAAACCTATTTTGGTAATGAAATGTCATCCAAATTTGAGGTTGAGTTTATTGAAATAGATGCTAAAACCATAGTTACAATTCATATTAAGGACAAGGCTTCTAACCCTGTAATTATTAAAAACCCAGAAAAGAATAATAATGAGGAGTTTTACATACGTCGAAATGCAAGTGCAGTAGCTTTAACAATGTATGAAATGTTGAGTTATACAAAAGATAATTGGGAGTAAATTAGTTATAATAATAACATGTGATTGGAAACGCAATAGGAATTCAATGTTCAATTTAAGTTGGAGATATTAAAGCGACCTCATAGAATTTTGGCTAAAACAATAGGAGAGAGGAGCGTAATATTTTAGGCTATACAAATGCAATTATCCAGTGAATGATTGTATTTGGATACAACATTTTACTAAATGTTCGTTTTAAATCGTATTTAACTAAAAATGTAATTTGGGTACATTTTCTTAACGTTAAATAGTCTAAAATATAGCGTAACGAGCCGTAATTGTTTCCAAAATTATATGCAGTCATGATTTTTTTGTTTCTTTTTTTATCCAAGAAAAAAAGATAAAATCAAAACTTAAGAAGTTGAAAGCTTCAAATTCTATTTTACATAATATTAATAGTTACAATTACAAAAAGTTTGAATAGTAACGAGAATAGAATAAGTGCTTAGAATTTTATTTTTTTAAAATTTAAGCTCTTATGGCAAGCTTACGAGAATCGCGTAGAAAAAAATATTACCTATAAATACTCAAATACGAGAATTTTGATAACAGCAAAAAGGTTAGCTTTTATTTTGGCGCTGGCAAGCGGTTGGGAATCCCGATGTAAAATCGGGACGAGCGTTTGGCAGTGGCTATTTTACATAACGACAAATTATAGATACAAATAAATAAAACTGTGCGTAGCACACCGATTATTAGTTTAATGACCCAAGTTCCAATTACTGTAATGGAATACAATGTTTCTGGGATATTTTACATAATATAGAATTATAACTATCAAATGGATTCCTCTCATATAAACTATATACAACATTTGTATTATAATGTTCTGCGTTATGTAACTTGAGCTTTGCTTAAAAGCGAAAGTATTTCTACAGTTTCTTCAAAAAATTTATTCTCAAAAGTTTCTTCTACAATGTTAATGAAACACTTTTTATGCGACGACGTAGGAGGGAAGCATAATGTGTGTGGAATGACTTGTTAATGCTTAAATTCCTTATCTAGCCAAATACCATATTTTAACCATAACTCGTATGTAACAAGCCATTTTGAAATCCAAGGAATTGTATCAATAAAATTATATTGAATAAATGGAGATAAGTCGTTTGGATGATATAAGCAAAGACTATGGTTATTATATAAATGAGGAACTAACCCAAATTTTATTTTCTTATCCTCTACATAAATATTTTCTTGCCTGCCCTTTTTATTTGGGTTATAGACAAAAAATATATCATAAGTATTCTTGCAACCAATTGGCTTTAATTTTCCTTTTCCAATGAGACTGCCATCTTTGACTATAGACTTTTTAATCCAATCAAAACTATCTTCGATAAGTTTTTGCTGAATGTGAGCACTAATAAGGTCTTTAGTCAAATCTGGTGGTCTGTATTTTTTGCTAAAATCAATATTATTCAACGTCCCCAAAATTTCTGTTTTCTTTGCTTTTATAACCTTCAGAATTGCTTATGTTTCCAGATCTATCAACGAAAGTATTTCCAGACATAATTGTAACTCCAGCAGATTCTAGTTTATTCGCCTCGTTTTTCGCTATTTCTTTTAATTGTTCCGTTAAGATTCCTTTTATTCTATCACTACCAAACAATTCTTCACCAATACCGAAATCTCCATTTTTAAGTTTTTCCCATTTATTCTTGTAGCTTTTAGCAAAAGCAATAAATTGTTCATAATATTGCTTTTCTTTATCCCACTTTTCTGTAAAATCCTCGTCAGTGTTTACTGGATTCAAAACTTTTATTCTTTTATAAACTCCTTGGCTTTCGAATAAAAATTGATAGTCTGTATAACGCTTTACGATTTTAGTTAATATATTATCTATAGTTTCATAAATAGAAGATTCTCCTTCGTATAATTCACCAAAAATTGTAGTCAATACAATACTTGAAGTTTTATAATCGGGATTCTTTTCAAAGTATATATCTCTATATCTTTTTGTTAATTGCACAGCTCTTTTAAGTGGCTCTTTGCTGTATACATCATTATTTGGTAAATTTTCCTGTTCAGCTTTTGCTTCATTTAATGCCGAAAATGTTCTAAAAGCTTTATTTAAATTTGAAACAGTTACACTTTCAGCTTTTTGTATAAACCAATTTGCATAGCCTTTTGGGTTTGATGAAGTCCAATTTCTTAATTCCCTGTCTGGCACCATTATCTTGCTATCTCCTTCAATTACAATGCAACCAGGAAGTACGTCCATATGAAAATCGCCTGTGTAATCAATTCGAGCGCATCTATTTTTTGGTATTAGCTTCTCTTTATATACATCGTTATTACTTAAAACTCGAATCAAGTGATTATAAATCTCTGAAGACTTATAATTGTAATAAAGGTCTCTTATTTCAACGGTTATATCTAAATCAAATTCTTCTCTTCCTCTTGGCTTTACTGTTGTACCAATAGCCTTTGAACCTTGTGGATAAACTAAAAAATCAATTTTTGAAAAAAAATCATCATCATTTTTTAATACATCATAAACTGCATTATAAGCAGATTCCATTCTTTGAATTCGAGTTTCATCTAACTCTAGTGAAACTGCAATTCTAGTTAAAATGTCTTCTCTTTGAAGTCCATTTTCATGTAAATATTGTTGTAAATTCATAATTAAATTATATGTTTTGTGTGTTGTCCTATTCGTGTTTTACTATTATTAAAGCATTCTTTATTGATTTCATCTTCTGAAACAAATGCATATTTTTTTGTAAATGATTTCTTTTCCTGAAGCTGTTTTAATTCTTCAAGTTGAGTACTATTAAGTTCAATGCTGAAAATATTATACGCCAAAGCGTGATATGTTTCATTATTAAATCGTGTCTCTTTTGAAAGTAATTTTTCTCTAGTATATAAATATTCGGCTCTTATAGATTTAAAGTTTCCGGATGTAAGGATTCCATTATCAATTAATTCCTCATGAAACTCTCTCCAAACGCCAACCTCTCTATCTTTGCCAGATTTAAACCATTTTAATACATCTGGTAAATATTTTGCTTTAATAAAAAACCTTAAATCACGTGGATTTTTTGAGTCAGGTTTAACAGATGCTTCCCATTCTTTATAAATATCTTTATTACCAACTAGCTTATAAACACCACCAACAGGTTGATATTGATTAATTTTATTGCCTTTAACTAAAAAATACTTTTCAGTACCTGCAACTTTAATTCTAATTAAATAACTTAATGAGACGTAAACAATCTTATTTGGAATAAAAAGCCAACATCTTATTGTCAGCTAAAAATTTTTCCCAGTGGTTTTAATTATTTCATAAACGCCAACTATTGTTGTCATTATAAAACCAATTGCAGTTGTCACCAAAATTTCTTTATGAAAGTCTGAAGCACTTTCTAAAAAATAGTATCTATATATTAAATACCCTATTGATAGTAACATAACTATTAAGTATCCAAAAAACCTATATTTTATACCTTTCATTTCTTTTTTGACTCGTTAGTTACTCCTTTAAATTTCCCTCCTGATGTTTTTACATCCATAAATTGACCATTAGTTTTATTACGCTTTACATAAAGTTTTGTTTTTGGGTTTAACACTTGTGTTCTACTCTTTACAGCACCTTTTCTAGCATTGTCTCCGATTGGTTTATTTTTAGCCATTTTTTTCTTTTTAGAATTAGCTGAATTAACGACAATAATCATGCCAATATAATAAGCTGTCAGTTTATATGTTTATTAAATAAACATTGCTTATTAACAAAACAATATTTATATTTGCACAACGTTAAGTATTATATGAAAGATTTTAATTCAACCCTATATAAAATTATAGGCTTAAGAATAAAAGAAGCTCGTCATAGGCTAAATTATAGTCAAGACGATTTAGCAAAAAAAATACTTATTAGTAGAGCTTCAATTTCTAATATAGAATTAGGAAGGCATCAGCCACCATTACACGTATTATATGATATTTCTTCAGTGTTAAATTTTGATTTGCAACAGTTATTACCAACTTTTAACGAGGTCGAAAAACATATTTCTACAAACGAATACAGTGATATTTTAAAGAATATTAGTAGTTTGGATGAAGATTCCAAAAAGGCAATAGAAGAAATAATAAAGAATCTAAATAAATGATTTTTAACTATATCGAAGAAAAATCCGCAAGCATTTTAAAGGAATTTGATCTTTTAAAATCACCAATTAATGTTGATAAGTTAGCAAAAAAATTAGGAGTAGGAGTAGAAGCTTCAAATTTTAATGACGAGGTGTCAGGATTATTTGTCATAAAAGATGACAAACCATATATTGCTTATAATTTAAATCAGAGCAAGAAAAGAAGAAGATTTACCATTGCTCATGAATTGGGGCATTTTGTTCTGCATTCAAAAAGCAAATCTTTATTTATAGATAAGAATAAAAGTATAATGTATCGAAATACAGAATCCTCAACAGGCGAATTTCTTAAAGAAAGAGAGGCTAATGCTTTTGCTGCAGCATTATTAATGCCAATTCCTTTAATATTAGAAGAAGTAAAAGACTTAAATGGAGATGATGTGATTGAAAAGTTGGCTAAAAAATTTAATGTTAGTACTCAAGCCATGTCATTTAGATTGTCCAATTTAGGATATGATTTTGGTATGTTTTGATTAAAGTCACCTAAATTAATGGATGAAATAAATTTAAAAGTTGTTGAAGACCTATTGAAATCAGGTTCTTTAGAATTAGGAGCTATACAAAATGAAATTTGCTTACCAATTCTACAAAGGATTTATAAAAAGATGAAGCTTGGAATAGAATTTGATAATATAAGAGTGAGAGATTCTCGTATTGTAAATGGACATCATAGGTATATTTGCTCCATTCTTTCTGAAACTGTAATTGGAATAGATGAATGGGCAATTCCTTCAACAGCAATTGATTATGATTGGAGCACTATAACTGTTGTTGAAATCGACTATGAAACTGAAGAACAAATAAGAGAACATAATGAAAGAGATGCTGAAATCAATGATGTTGATTTAAGTATTTTTAATGATTTATAAAATAATATATATATTTGTAACATGTTAATCTTGTTAGACATAGATGGAGTAATGGTTTCTGGAGCAAGTTGGAGACGTCTTGAATATGAAAAAGATGGGTTTCCAAGATTTAGTACAAAAGCCGCAAATAGCCTTCAGAAAATTATTTCTGAAACAGGTGCAGGAATTGTATTGACTACTTCGCACAAGTATAGTTATCATATAAGAGAATGGAAAAATATTTTCTCAACTAGAGGTATTAATAATATTACTAGTATCCATAGACTTAAAAGAAATACAAAGAATTTGAATAGGAGAGAAGAGATAGTCAAATGGTTAGAGACAAGTACTGATAAACAATATATAATAATTGATGATGACAAATCATTAAATAGTTTGCCTTATAATATTAAAAAAAGGCTTATTCAAACTAGTTCGACGGTTGGGTTAAATGAAGAACTTGCTGTAAATGCAATTAGTATTTTAAATTCTTCTGGACAACGACGTTTAGCTGTTTAAAAATGTATAAACCAATAAAAAAACCTATCAAATTGATAGGTTTTTTTTATTATTTGAAACTAACATTATGTAAAATAGAATTTCGATGTTAACCTTGGCCTCATAAAATTTTGGCTAAAACAATAGGTGAAGTGAGCGTCCATATTCTAGGCTATTCAAATGCAATTATCCAGTGGATGATTGTATTTGGATGCAACGTTTTACTAAAAACTTGTTTCAAATCGTATTTAGGGCTTGCTGATTTTCATAGTACTTTTAATTTATGATTTTGATACTTAT
>NZ_CAXBLF010000090.1:0-8538 GCF_963976535.1 uncultured Algibacter sp.
ATCGAAAGCATTATTTTTTTGCGATTAAAACAGTTTCAGGCGATTTTAAACCTAAATAAAAATCATTTTCGGTTGTTGTATTATAATCCATTATTGATGTTTCAAACCCACAATTTTCTAATCTGTCTTTTAATCCTTTAACTGAATAAATTCTAACATGATCGTCCTGACCAAAATGTTTTAACCGTTCTTCGGGTAAAACTATTGAATCATCTTCATATATGTCACCTTCTTTAAACGGAGTTTGAATATAAATATTACCATTCGGTTTCAAAACACGATATAGTTCAGCCATTGCTTTTTGATCATTCGTTATGTGTTCTAATATATGATAACAAATGATGGTATCAAAAGTGGCATCACTTTGCGTAATATTGGTAATATCAAATTTATTATCTGCTAAAAACTCATTTTCAAAATCAGTGCTAAAATAATTTAAGTTTTGGTGTTTTCTTAACGTTCTATAAAGGTTTCTTGAAGGCGAAAAGTGAAGTAAATTTCCTTTCAAAGCTTTGTCTTCATTAACTAATTTCCAAAGCCTTCTGTTTCTCGATAAACTCCCACAAAAAGGGCATAATAAATCTTCATTGTCTAATTCAACAAAAGCGCTTAGTTTCTTTTCGCAAATATTACACTGATGTTTATTTCCTAAATAGAAAACGCCATAGATATATCTAAAAAACAATTCATTTTTAAATAAGAATTCTTTCGAAATAATAGATTTAATATTCTTTTTAATGAAGCTATACATCCTTATCCTTTACGTTGTACCACCTCATAAACCTGATTTTCATCACATTTTAAAGTTTTACTTGGGTATTTAAGGAGCAAAGCATAGTCGTGAGTAGCCATTAAAATGGTGTTACCGTTTTTGTTAATATCTTGAAGCACTTCCATAACTTCAACACTGGTTTGCGGATCTAAATTCCCAGTGGGTTCATCGGCAAGTATAAGTTCGGGGTTATTTAGTAAAGCTCTCGCAATAGCAACACGTTGTTGCTCACCACCAGAAAGTTCATGCGGAAATTTAAATCCTTTAGTCTTCATATCAACTTTGGTTAAAACTTCCTCAACTCGCGTGTTCATCTTGTCTTTATCTTTCCAGCCTGTAGCTTTTAATACAAAGAGCAAATTGTTGTTAATGGTTCTGTCGTTAAGTAATTTAAAATCTTGAAAAACGACTCCTAGTTTTCGTCTTAAAAACGGAATGTCTTTTTCTTTAAGATGTTTCAAATCGAAATCAACAATATGCCCTTCACCTTTAGTTAAAGGTAAATCGGCATACAGCGTTTTCATAAAACTACTTTTTCCTGTACCCGTTTTTCCTATTAAGTAAACAAAATCTCCTTTGTTAATCTCAACATTTACATTTGAAAGTACTAGGCTTTCACCTTGAAAAATAGAAGCGTCTTTTAGTTGTAAAATAGGATTCGACATAAATTAAATAAGGTTCTTTTTGACTATTGTAAATGTATTATTTAAAACTTGAAAGTAAAAGTTAAACGTGAAAAGTTTAAAATAGTTGTGAGCAGGAATTCAGTTAGCAGTCTTCAGTCAACAGGCATCAGTCATTTTTTACATTTAATTCTAAAACTAGAAATCAAGAAACTAAAAGTTTAATGTAGTTTCAACCATAACTTCTGTCTTCCGTCTTCTGCTTTCGAGCTTTTTTCCAACATTTAATAACTCGGTTTATAATTATGGCACGATTATTACGTTATAAGATTCATATTAAATAAAAATAGACTCCTTGATTTTTTATCAAGGTTTCATTTGAATTTGTCATTCCCGTGAAAACGGGAATCTAAAATAAAAGATATTTGTTTTTTAACTTTCAATAAAAACAAATATCCTTTATTTATCTTTGATTTTAAATTTAAAAATTAATCCTAAATGACTAAGAAAAGTATCGTTTCATTAGTACTTGCTATAAGTTTTAGTTTTCAAATCCTAGCGCAACAATCAGCAATTTACACGAGTAGTTTGGTCGATTATCAAAAAGCTTTAACGCTATATAATAATCAACAATACCGTGCTGCTCAGTCTATGTTCAGCAGTGTTAAGAAAACAGCAAAAGAAGACATTTTACAATCTAATTGCGCGTATTATATTGCCAATAGTGCAGTACGATTAAACCAGCAAAATGCAGATCAGTTAATTGAAAATTTTGTAAAAGAATATCCAACAAGCACAAAAAGGAATACCGCTTTTGTTGATGTAGCCGACTATTATTTTGAGAATTCTAAATATGCTTACGCTAGAAAATGGTATGATAAAGTGGATGAAGAAGCTTTAGGAAGAAAAGAACGTGAGAAATTTTATTTTAATAATGGATACACCGCCTTTGCTACGAAACAATATAAGGATGCCAAGAAATATTTAAGTAAAGTGGAGAATTCACCAGAATTCGGCGCACAAGCTAAATATTACATTGGTTTTATGGCTTATGAAGGTGATGACTATGATAAAGCCAACGAATATTTTGAACAAGTAAGCGATCAAGAACGTTACAAAGAAAAACTATCTTATTATCAAGCCGACTTAAATTTTAAACTAGGAAAATTTGATAAAGCTATCGAACTTGCCAAAGAACGAATACAGTCTAGTGATGAAGATGAAGTTTCAGAGCTTTCTAAAATTATAGGTGAAAGCTACTTCAATTTAGAGAAATATGCGAAAGCTATTCCATATTTAACGGAATATAAAGGCAAAAGAGGGAAATGGAATAATACTGATTTTTATCAATTAGGTTATGCATATTACAAACAGAAAGATTACGAAAATGCCATTTCAGAATTTAATAAAATAGTAGGCGGTAACAATGCTATTGCTCAAAACGCCTACTATCATTTAGGAGAGAGTTACATTAACTCAGAAAAAAAGCAAGAAGCTTTAAATGCATTTAGAAATGCGTCTCAAATGAATTTCGATTTAAAAATTCAAGAAGATGCATGGTTAAATTACGCAAAAATTAGTTATGAAATAGGGAATCCATATCAATCGGCGCCCCAAGTTTTAGCGGGTTATTTAGAAAAATATCCTGATACCGGCTATAAAGAAGAGATTGAAACCCTATTAATTGATTCTTACATTACTTCAAAAAATTATAAAGAAGCTTTAAAATTATTAGAAAGTAAAAAGAGTTTTGAAAATAAAGTAGCTTATCAAAAAGTGGCGTTTTATAGAGGATTAGAACTTTATAATGAAGGCGATTATCAAGAGGCAGAATTACTTTTTGATGGGTCCTTAAAAGAATCTCAAGATCAAAAATATACAGCTAGGGCAACTTTTTGGAAGGCAGAGGCTGATTATAACTTAACTAATTATGATGATGCGCTAATTGGTTTCAAACAATTTCAACAACAAGCAGAAGCGTCAGCAACACCAGAAATTGAAAACATTAATTATAATTTAGCTTACACCTATTTCAAACTTAAAAATTATGGAAAAGCGACTGAACACTTCAATCAATTCATTTCTAATAAGCGAGAAGATAAACTAAGATTGAATGATGCTTTTTTACGTTTGGGTGATGGTCATTTTGTGTCTAGCGAATATCAAAGTGCTATTTCAGCTTACGAGAAAGCCATTCAATTAAATGAAATAGACTCCGATTATCCTGCGTTTCAAAAAACAATAAGTGTTGGATATACCGGGCAATCTTCAAAAAAAATACAAGGATTAGAGCAGTTTATTGCTGATTATCCTAAATCAAAATTAAGAGACGATGCACTATACGAACTTGGTAATTCTTATGTAAAAGCAAATGAAACGGATAAAGCGATGAAAGCTTACAATCAGCTAAGTAGTGAGTATAGAATGAGTTCGTTTGTACCAAAAGCACTACTCCGTCAAGGTTTAGTGTATTATAATGGCAGTGAAAACGAGCGTGCTTT
Source organism: uncultured Algibacter sp. (assembly GCF_963976535.1). Taxonomy (NCBI): domain Bacteria; kingdom Pseudomonadati; phylum Bacteroidota; class Flavobacteriia; order Flavobacteriales; family Flavobacteriaceae; genus Algibacter; species uncultured Algibacter sp. The sequence goes on from NZ_CAXBLF010000090.1 coordinate 3,897, forward strand.
AACCAAGTTTAAAAAAGTGGCAGGCGATTATCCAGGAACACCAGAAGCGGTTCAAGCCGTTTCAACTGCTCGATTAATTTATATTGATTTAGGTCGTGTTGATGACTATGCCAATTGGGTTAAGCAACTAGATTATATTGAAGTTACAGATGTCGATTTAGATAATGCCACATACGAATCTGCCGAAAAGCAATATTTGGATAATAATACGGATAAAGCCATAAAACAGTTTAATGGGTATTTAAATCAATTTCCAAACGGAATGCACACGTTGCAATCGCATTTTTATGTAGCCCAATTGTATTACAAAAAAGATTTGCTAGAAAATGCGGCACCACATTATAAATATGTTGTTGATGCAAGTCAGAATGAATTCACGGAAGAAGCCCTATCGCGTTTGTCTCAATTTTACTTAGAAAGCAAAAGTTGGAATAAAGCCATTCCTATTTTAGAACGATTAGAGGAAGAAGCAAACTACCCTCAGAATATTGTTTTTGCACATTCTAATTTAATGAAGGCGAATTATCAATTAGAAAATTATGATGCTGCGGTTTCTTATGCTGAAAAGGTATTAAGAAGTTCAAAAATTGATAATAAAATAAAGAGTGATGCACATATTATTATTGCACGTTCTGCTATAAAAACAAGTGATGAAGCGAAAGCTAAATCGGCCTATGCTAATGTTGAACGTGTTGCAACAGGCGAAACTGCGGCAGAAGCGCTCTATTATAATGCGTATTTTAAAAATAAAGAAGGCAATCATAAAGCTTCTAATACGTCAGTTCAAAAATTGGCTAAAGATTTTTCAGGATATGGGTATTATAGCGCCAAAGGCTTAGTATTGATGGCTAAAAACTATTATGCTTTAAATGATGCCTTCCAAGCGACATATATTTTAGAAAGTGTCATTCAGAATTTTCCAGAGTTTGATGATGTGGTATCAGAAGCAAAAGCAGAACTCAGTAAAATCAAAAGGGAAGAAGCCAAAACAAATTCATCAATTTTACCTGAAGATTAATTTTAATAAAACTTAAAATGTCATGCTGAGCGCAGTCGAAGCATCTCATCAATCAATATCATAAATCAAAAAATCTAATTATGCGTAAGCACATAAAAAATATATTCACTGCCGTTCTTTTATTAAGTATAAGCTTCGGTTTTGCTCAAAGAACAAAAAATGACACCATAAACACTGGCGTTATTGATGTTATTAAACCTTATACACCATCAATTTCGGATGCCTTTAAGGTTAAGGAAGTCCCTTCTTTAGATGATGAAGCAACTGAAACAAAAAAAGAGATAAAGTATAATATTTTTTCATTTCCAGTAGCTTCAACGTTTACACCAGCAAAAGGAAAAGCTGCTGTTGTTGAAAAAAGAGCGCCAACAAAACTATTTGATAATTATGCGACATTAGGTGTTGGAACGTACACCACAATTTTGGGTGAGGTTTATTTAAATCATGCCATTAGCAGAAATGAGAGCGTTGGTGGTTATGTTAGTCACCATTCTTCCGCTGGAGGAATAGAAGGGGTGTCGTTCAATGATAATTTTTCAAACTCAAAAGTTAACTTGAATTATTCAAGCCGATTAAGAGATTTAGCGTGGAATGTTGAAGCTGGTTTTCAACATCAACTGTACAATTGGTATGGCGTGCCAGAATCTCAAATAACGCAAGCGCAAGCCAATAATATAGAAGTGGATCACTCATTTTTTGATGCACATTTTGGAGGCGATATTACTTTTGAAGATACTTATATTAATTCAGGAAGCTTCTTTTTTCGACGTTTTGGAGATAATCAAGGTTCTGGAGAAAATAGATTTATTGCTAAAGCCAAAGTAGATGTGCCAATTAACGACGTTGAAATTTCAACTGATATTAAAATTGATTATTTAGGAGGCACTTTTGATAGAAATTATATAACGACGGATGAGTTAAACTATGGAAACTTTCAAATAGGTTTATCACCAACCTATCAGTTAAAACAAGATGATTTAACTTTAGATTTGGGGGTTTCTTTATATTATTTAAACGATAAAGAATCTGGTGAAAATAATTTTTATGTATATCCAAACATTACTGCAACTTATAGATTGGTAAATGATATATTAATTGCTTATGGAGGAATTAAAGGTGGTTTAATTCAAAATTCTTATTACGGTTTTGCCAAAGAAAACCCTTTTGTGTCACCAACATTATTTATTGCTCCAACAGACCAATTATACAATGCATACATTGGTTTAAAAGGGAAGTTATCTAGCAATATGAGTTATAACGTTAGTGGACGTTATTTAGCTGATAGAAATAAGGCCCTTTATAAAACGAATACAATTAGAAATTTATCACCTCAAAACCCTTATGATTATGGAAATTCTTTTGGAATTATCTATGATGATGTAGATACGTTTGGTATTGCAGGAGAAATAAATGTAGATGTTAATAGAAACTTTAAATTAGCATTAAAAGCTGAGTATTTTAGTTATTCTACTGATGATGAGTCTAACGCTTGGAACTTACCAGATGTAAAAGGTTCTTTGTTTTTAGATTATCAAATTAACGAAAATTGGTTTGCGGGTGCTAATTTATTTTATATAGGAGAGCGTCAAGATCAGTTGGTATTAGAAGGCTCGCTTTTACCGCAAGATTTAGTTACAAACATAACCTTAGATAGCTATTTTGATGCTAATGCACATGTAGGCTACCATGTAAACGACCAACTTTCAGTATTTGCAAAAGCAAATAATATAGCCAATGATGCCTACCAAAAATGGCAAAATTTCCCAGTACAAAGTATTCAGTTTTTAGCTGGAGCTACTTACAAATTTGATTTTTGACACTAGTGTCACCCTGAACTTGTTTCAGGGTCTCATCAAATATTTGGGCGTTCCCTTTTACTCATACCTACAAGGTTTTTAAAACCTTGTAGGATCGCAAAAGGTCAGGCTTTCCGTTGCAAGTCCTCGCACCTCCTACGTCGGGCTGTGGGCTTTTCACTGCAATCCTTAACGCGAGTCAGAACAAACTTTAAACTAATTGCACAAAATCCGCTTTCTTAGTGTTTTATTATATTTACTGAAATCAAAAAACAAAAAATGAAGAATACTTTACTTTTAGTATCATTAGTTTTTTTATCGTTTAATATTCAAGCTCAATATAAAGATTGGACTAAAGCAAAAATATATCTAAAGGATGGATCAACATTGAAAGGAAATGCTAGACTAACTATGCTTGAATCTAAAGTTAGATCAGCTGTGTTTGGATCTAAAGGCGAGAATTCATTTAATTTGAGTTCAAAAGAGTATTTAAGGTATATTAATTTTGAAATTAAACAACGAAAAAGCACGAAATTCTCTCCTGAAGAAGTCGAAAAGATTGTTTTTGATTTGGATTACAAATTAAAAGGAAGAAGACTAAAAAGACAAGCAGTATATATACCAATAATAAAAAGTATAAATAAAAAGAAAACTAAATTTGGTTTTGCTGAGCTTGTTATTGATGGAGAAGTTAAATTGGTTAAAAGGACGGTCTCTAATACTAATTACGGGAGTGTTTTTAAGGAGTCGTTGTTGATAAGAGATAATGATATGGCCATTATTTTTAATTATGCCGAATTAAAGTCCTTTAAAAAACGAGCGTCAGAATATTTTAGTGACTGTCCTAGTTTAGTATCAAAAGTAGAGAGTAAAAAGTATACACGTAAAGATTTAGAAGGGTTAGTTAATCATTACAACGATAACTGCGCCAAATAATCAAAATGGGCACCTTCCAAAACCAATTCACATTTTAAACCAACTGTTTCACAAGCCAACTTCAAAGTTTCAAAATCTAAATATAACCACTTCATAGGCGCTTCTTTTTCGCCTTTATAAGACAAAAAATAATCTAGTTCACCATAATAACTAGAATTCATGTCCATCCAATAGCCACCATCTTCATCTTCATACATATATTTAATATCCGAAGAATCAATTAAAATTTGTCCGTTCGGGTTTAATAAATTTTTTAAATGCGACAAGTATTTAGAAACTTGTGTCAATTCTTGAAAAATCCCTGTACCATTCATTAAAAGAAGAATCGTATCAAAAGTTTCAGTTTCATCTAAAATATTTAAAACATTTGCTTTTAAAACACCACGGTGTTTAGTGACTTCAATGGCACCTTTTGAGATATCAATAGCTTTAATTTTAAAACCCTTTTTTTGCAAATAGAGACTATGACTTCCAGAGCCACACCCCACGTCTAAAATACTACCTTTTGAAAGTTTTAAGGCTTTTTGTTCCAATTTGGGCATATCCTTATAATCTCGAAACAAATAGGGAATTGGTAAGGCATCTTCATCAGAAATATTGGTTGATGTCATGATGTCTTCAGAATAATTTCCATTTTGAAAATCCAATAAAGCTTTTCCGAAAAGGTCTTTCATTTAAAACGCTATTTTTTCATTTCCGCGAAGGCGGAAATCTCATCAATTAAAAGTTGTTACACAGAGACTCACTGAGTTTGCACGAAGATACATAGAGAAAAACACCTTTCAATTTTAATATCGTTTACAATCATATTATTTACTTAAATTATAACCATTTTAACTCTGAGATTCTCTGCGAAATTCTCAGTGAAACTCTGCGAAATAATAAGTCTCAT
>NZ_CAXBLF010000091.1:0-8176 GCF_963976535.1 uncultured Algibacter sp.
AAACTAAAGAACCGCCGTGTACCGAACGGTACGCACGGTGGTGTGAGAGGACAGATAGGGAAATAATCCCTATCTTCCTACTCGATTTGTTTTTCAAACCAATTGTTTTAAAATATTTCTTTACTTTGTATAATACCAATTTTAAAGTAGAATAGGTATATAAGCTTCACATTTTTATGTTTGATGATATTTTAACAGGTATTCCCTTTGGTATTATATTAGCCTTTACAATTGGCCCTGTATTTTTTGTGCTTATAGAAACCAGTGCAACTAAAGGATTTAGAAGCGCTTTAATATTTGATCTAGGGGTTGTTTTTGCTGATATTATCTTTATCATTATTGCGTTATACAGTACCAACAGTTTGCGAGGAAAAATTGGTAACGATCCTAGTTTTTTAATATTTGGTGGCGCACTGCTAATGGTTTATGGCTTTATTTCATTTATAAAAACATCTAAATCCTTCAGATCTATTGTAAAGGAATACCATAAAGTAGAAATCAAAAAAGGTTATGGTAAGCTATTTATAAAAGGCTTTTTATTAAATTTCATAAATATTGGTGTCTTATTAGGTTGGCTTGGATTTATCGTATTAGGAGATTCCTTAACAACTTCAGAACATGGAGACATTATTTTTATAGTTTCTATGTTAGCGGCTTATTTTGTTTCAGATTTAGTCAAAATTGTAATAGCAAAACAGCTTAAAGCAAAATTAACTCCACGGCTCATTTTTAAAGCTAAGAAAGTCATAGCTATAGTAATATTAGGTTTTGGAATATTATTATTTGTTCAAGGCCTATTTCCAGAAGCTTACGAAAAGAATATAAAAAAGTTGGAAAAAATAAACCCAATAAAAGAAAAGCTTCCAGAATAGCAGAAAGTTTTTAAGCACAATAAATATTCTGGAAATTAAGTGGTTTAATATCAGTAATCAAAAGAGTTCGATTAAAATTTATAAGATAGTACGTACGATAGATTGGGTATAGGCTAAAAGATTTTTTTGAGATATGCCCCTTACTTTTACAACAAGTAAAAAATCAAAAACTTTCTGAAATGACAAATCTATTGTAAATTGATTATCAATGAGTTAAAATGAAGTCTTGATTCTATATTCTATTAGCGCAGCGGTCTTGATTCTTTTATCAGACAATAATGATTAGGAATAATATTAAAACACAGAGTTGCGTTGAGTTTTCACGGAGTTACACGGAGCACTTTTAAAACGCTTCAAATCTCTTGTAATATTTTATATTTTTAGTTTAGTACATGATAATTTTTTTTATTGAGAAATAAACTACTCGCCATTTTCAGGATAACAAAAGACCTGACAGGTTTTTAAAACCTGTCAGGTTTACGTTACGAAAAAGTCGTAATATGCTATATGTGTGCCATTTATAATTCTATTCTAAATTTTTGTCATGTACCTAAATTTTTAGCAATCAGATAAAGTTTGTTTAATCTCGGCGAGTCTCATAGTATCTCAGAGAAATAATTCTTATTTTTTCATTCTCCACGCTACGTCTTAGTGTTTTTGCGCGAAAAAATGTATCCTAGAGAATAAGAATAAAAAAACCAAGGTAACCAGAAGATTCTTTGAGGTGTTGAGCGGATTCGTTCTTCATTAATAGAAGGTTTTGCTCAACTTTTATTAATTTTTCATAAAAATTTAGCATAAAAAAAACCCCCAAGGTTACTTGAAGGTTAGTTAGAGGCGTCGAGCGGACTCGAACCGCTGTAGAAGGTTTTGCAGACCTCTGCCTAGCCACTCGGCCACGACGCCATATTCCTGCGAAGGCAGGAATCTCTATTTGAGAGGACAAATGTAAAAAAAATAAACTTTTCACACTACCTGTGCTAAGATTTTCTTTTATCGCTCATTTTTATTGTTACGCTTTCAACATCTCCCCCAATTGGTGGGTTTAGTTTACTTACCCAAACCGTCGCTTTTTTAACAAGCTTGTCTTCATTAAAAATTCTATTTAATATGCGTTTTGCTACAGTTTCAAGTAAATGAGAAGCGATATCCATTTCTTCTTTTATAACTCTATTTAGAAACACGTAATTAACAGTATCACTCAGTTTATCCGTAACTGCTGAGGTTTGTAAATCCGCTTTAACTTCTAAATCTACTCGATAATCACTACCTATTTTTGTTTCTTCTTTCAAACAACCATGATAAGCGAATACACGAATATTTTCAACTTTTATAATTCCCATTGTCAGACAATTTAAGTCATCAAAATTACCTAATTTTGCACAATATTTTTGTTTAATGGATTGGTTTTTATTAAGCTAATCCCGCACGGTAACATATTTTATGTCTGAAGAAAGAAAATCACTCAATTTTATTGAGCAAATTATAGAAGAAGATTTAGCAAACGGCATGTCTAAAAACAACCTGCGTTTTCGTTTTCCACCAGAACCAAACGGCTACTTGCATATTGGACATACCAAGGCTATTGGAATTAGTTTTGGTCTAGGTGAATATTATAATGCCCCTGTAAATCTTCGGTTTGATGATACTAACCCTACTAAAGAAGAACAAGAGTATGTAGATGCTATAAAAAAGGACATTGCTTGGTTGGGTTATAAGTGGGATAAAGAGCTGTTTTCATCAGATTATTTCCAACAACTATATGATTGGGCTATGTATTTAATTAAAGAAGGAAAAGCTTATGTAGATTCACAATCTAGTGAAGCTATGGCAGAACAAAAGGGGACGCCAACACAACCTGGTGTTGATGGGCCTTATAGAAATAGAAGCATTGAAGAAAATCTTGATTTATTCGAACGCATGAAAGCTGGCGAGTTTGATGAAGGCGAACATATTTTACGTGCTAAAATAGACATGCAACATACCAATATGCTGATGCGCGATCCTATTATGTATCGCGTTTTAAAGAAGCATCATCATAGAACGGCTAATGATTGGTATATTTACCCCATGTATGATTGGACACACGGCGAGAGCGATTATATAGAACAAATATCACATTCCTTATGTTCACTTGAATTTAAGCCACACAGAGCCCTTTATGATTGGTTTTTAGACCAAGTGGTAGATGCTAGCAAGTTAAGACCAAAACAACGCGAATTTGCCCGTTTAAACTTAAGCTACACCATAATGAGTAAGCGTAAGTTACTTAAATTGGTTGAAGATGGTATTGTAAATGGTTGGGACGATCCAAGAATGCCAACAATTTCTGGTTTACGAAGAAGAGGATACACACCAAATGCCATTAGAAAGTTTGTAGAAACTGTTGGTGTTGCAAAACGAGATAATATTATTGATGTATCGCTTTTGGAGTTTTGCATTCGTGAAGATTTAAACAGAACAGCACCACGTGTTATGGCGGTTTTAAATCCTGTAAAATTGGTTATTACTAATTATCCTAAGGATAAAGTAGAGTGGTTGGATGCTGAAAATAATCAAGAAGATGAAAGCGCTGGCTTTAGAAAAGTGCCTTTTTCTCGTGAATTATACATTGAAAAAGAAGATTTTAAAGAAGAAGCGAGCAATAAGTTTTTCAGATTGAAAATAGGCGGTGAAGTGAGGTTGAAAAACGCATATATTATTAAAGCTGAAAGTGTTGAAAAAGATACTGATGGAAACATTACAGAAATTCATTGTACGTATTCTATAGACACCTCAAGAAGAGTAAAAGGCACGTTACATTGGGTATCTATTGAACATGCTGTAAAAGCTGAAGTTAGAGAATATGATAGGTTGTTTAATGATGAAACGCCAGATAGTCATCAAGACAAAGATTTTATGGAATTCATAAATCCTAATTCTTTAAAAACTATTGAAGCGTTTGTAGAACCTAGTCTAAAGGACTCTAAAGTTGGTGAAAGGTTTCAGTTTCAACGTTTAGGGTATTTTAATGTAGATGATGATTCAACTTCAGAACATTTAGTATTTAATAAAACAGTTGGTTTACGAGATACTTGGGCAAAAGTAAAGCCGGAGGAAACCACCAATCAAAACCAACAAAAACAACCGCAACAAAACAACAGACCTGCTATCGAGCAAATAAAATCTTATGGCAAAAAGTATGATAGATTGCCAGAAGATAAGCAAGCTAAGGCAAAAGCAGACATTCAAGAATTAGCTAAAAATGTGAGTTACGATGATATTGAACTGTTATTTAATACGTCTGTTAAAAAATCAGGTACACGGATTATTACCATGATAACTTTAGGGGTTTTATTAAAAAATGGTTTAGAAAAGAATGATGCTATTAATGATTTTATAGCAAAAGCTTTAGATGATAAAAATGCATTGCTTGTAGCTGAAGCTAAAGCGATTTCTTAAAAAGCGCCAATTTTTTTTCTTTTGTCAGGGTAAGTTCTGGTTGAAGTTTTGCTAGCAGTGGTTGGATGTAATTTTAAGTGATATTTATTTTTTTGTACATTTAACTTCTAACAATAAACCACTATAATTATGGATTTTTTAAACTTTCCTGCAATTCTTGTTGCAGCAGTTTCGGCATTAGTTGTCGGCTTTATTTGGTATAACCCGAAAGTATTTGGAAATGCTTGGATGAATGCCGCTGGCTTAACAGAAGAGCAATTAAAAGGAGGAAATATGGCGAAAATTTTTATCCTTGCTTTCATTTTTGCCTTTCTACTAGCAATGACTATGATGCAGATGAGTATTCATCAAACTGGAGCTTTAAGCTTGGTTGGAGGAGATGCTACCAAAGCCTTACCATCTTATGCTGCATTTATGGCTGACTATGGTGACGCTTTTAGAACTTATAAACATGGCGCGCTTCATGGTGTTTTGGCAGGAATTTTTGTGGCTTTACCAATTATTGGAACGAATGCTTTATTTGAACGCAAAAGTGCTAAATATATAGTCATTAATGCTGGGTACTGGATTGTGACTTTAGGTATTATGGGTGCTATTGTTTGTGGATGGAAATAATCTTTTTGTAAAGTTTTAACATATTTAAAGACTGAAGATGTTTATTTTCAGTCTTTTTTCATTTTATACCGGTTCTGTTTTGAGTTTAATGTTAAAGAAAATAGCCTGTCCCGACTTTTCGGGAATGATTTTTTTCTTTATACAAAATAGAAAAATAAAGCATAGCCTTAGTTACGGTTTCTTTTTATATTGAAGTAGAAAGGAAAAAAGGGCGTTTTATGACGGTCAATTCAAAACAGATACGGTATTATATTGATACATTATAAAATTTATAGAAAAGTAAGCGAGCTTCCAAAGGAGTGGAACGCGCTATGCTCTAAAGATATTTTTTTAAAAACAGACTTTTTAAAAGGGCTTGAAAGCTCTTTACCAGCTAATATATCAGGATATTATATTGGTATTTTTAAAGGCGAAAACTTAGTTGGTATTGCTGTTGTTCAGCGTGCTCAAATGTATGCGGATGATATCTTTAGAAAAAGTAGCAGTAGCGCATTAATACAGTTTGCGAAACATTTGGTTTCTAAAATTGTTAAAGGAAATGCTTTAGTTGTTGGAAATTTAATGCATACAGGGCAGCATGGAATTTATTATAACGAAAATGAAATACCGCAAAACGATTATTTAGGTCAACTAGAAAAAGCACTAGATGATTTAATAGTAGAAATTAGAGTCAAATTCAATAAAAAAGTACGCATTATCGTTTTTAAGGATTATTTTGAAGACGATAATATTCATGAAAACAGAGCTTTTTTTGAATCAAATAATTTGTATAAGGCTCAAGTTCAGCCTAATATGATTTTAACTATTCCTGATACTTGGAATAAAACAGAAGATTATATTTCTGCCTTCAACAAAAAGTATCTTCGGCGTTATAGAACTGCCAGGAAAAAATCAATCCATCTTAATTACAAAGAGTTAGATACTGAGTACTTAAAAGACAACTCTAAAGCTATATTTAGGTTATATGAAACCGTATCAGATAATGCTAGAGTAAATTCATTTAAACTTCAAGAACAGCATTTTTTTCAATTAAAAGTTCAATTAAAAGATGATTTTAAAGTTATTGGTGTTTTCTTAAACAAAGAGTTAGTTGGATTCTATACGCTTATTCTAAATAATAAAACCTTAGAAACTTATTTTTTAGGATATAACAAAGGGTTACAGCCTCAATATCAAATGTATTTAAATATGCTTTTTAATATGGTTTCTTTTGGTATTGAAAACGGCTTTAAAAGGATTGTATATGCTAGAACTGCCATGGAGATTAAAAGCTCAATTGGTGCAAAGCCACAGACTATGTATATATATTTAAAACACACCAATAACTTTATAGCGAATACGGTTTTAAAATGTATAGTTAAGTATATGAATCCTATGCGAAAATGGGAGGAGCGCCGCCCGTTTGATAATTAGTGTTTGGACGGAAACACAGCAAAATTAAATTTGTTTCTTTTTGTGCCCTTTCAGTTTATTTTTAATCGCTTGATACTAAGGCATCAACTCATAAAAACTAAACAAAAATGACATCAAAAATAATTCAAATTATAAAAATCGTCTGTTTCCGTCCAGACACTAATTAGTAATACAAACCTTTTTCTAAAATGGATTGTATTGCTTTTTTTTCATGATTGACTAAAGTGGTATAAGTCTTTTTTTCTAAATGAGATTTTACTCCTATAAATTCTAATTTAAATGATTTTAATAGGTCTTCAAAAATTAATTTTACTCTATCTAATTGATAATCGGAAGTTATAATTGTTAAACGAATATTATCCTTTTTGTTTATAATTGCTTTTATTTTTAGGGCATCATCAACAGTGTTTGATGACATGGCATTGTCTAAAAAATCTTTTCTAAAACGCCTTTTTTAATAAGGTATGCTTTGGCGTAATCAGCGTGGGGCTTATTTGAGGTATTAAAATGATCTCCCCATCCGCCAGTACAAAGAACCTTTTGGTCTTCTGAATAGTTTTCTAAACAAAAATTTAATCTACTTTTTGAAATATCACTTAACGCTCCAGTAGGAGAATTAGGAGACCCTAAGACTACTAAAACTTCCTTTTTCATGAGTAGTTGCTTTTTATGTTAGGCTATTTCTAGATAAAGCAATTTATTATTAAAACCCCGAAGAAATTAATTTTCGGGGTTTAAGATTATGCGATACAAAGCGGCTATTCTTTCTTCTTATTCCTAGCTTCTTTCATAGACTCACCAATTTGATTACTAGCTGTAAAACTTGCTAACATATCATTCAACATATTGCTTCCTGCTTGTGGCGAATTCGGTAATAAAATGAGGTTACTATTGGTGTGTTGACCGATTGACTGTAGCGTATCGTAATGTTGTGTTACCACAATTAAAGCAGATGCCTCTTGCGAGTTAATGCCAACTTTGTTTAATACTTGCACAGACTCTTCTAAACCACGTGCAATTTCACGACGTTGGTCTGCAATACCTTGCCCTTGTAAACGTTTGCTTTCGGCTTCAGCTTTAGCTTTTTCAACAATTAAAATACGCGCTGCATCACCTTCATATTGTGCTGCTGTTTTTTCTCTATCTGCAGCATTAATTCGGTTCATCGCTTCTTTTACTTGTGCATCGGGATCAATATCAGTTACTAAGGTTTTAATAATGTCATATCCATAATCTTGCATGGCATCATTCAACTCCGTTTTTACAGCTATAGCAATATCATCTTTTTTTAAGAAAACATCATCTAAAATCATTTTTGGTACTTCTGCACGAACCACATCAAATACATAACTTGTTATTTGATCATGCGGGTAATCTAGTTTATAAAAAGCATCTCCAACTTTGTCTCTAATAACTTTATATTGAACGGATACTTTTAAACGCACAAATACATCATCTTTAGTTTTGGTTTCTACAATAACATCTAACTGCTGAATTTTAAGGCTTAATTTGCCAGAAATTCTATCTACTAATGGAATTTTTAAATGTAAACCTGATTGACGAATACTATGGAATTTACCAAAGCGTTCTATAATAGCTGCAGTTTGTTGTTTAACAACAAAAAATGACGAGATTAAAATAAATAATCCGACAATAATAATGGGGATGTAAACGAAATTCATAATGTTTTTTATTAAAATGGTTAAAAAATTAAGATACAAAAATTATACTATATTTGGTCGATTATAACCCGAACTTATGAAATATAACCAACTTTTATTATTAGTAGCTTTAATGCTATGTTTTGTTACAAAAAGTTTTTCTCAAAAAGGAAA